>CAZRFG010000179.1:0-7169 GCA_964599205.1 uncultured Victivallaceae bacterium | reverse complement strand
GGTGCAGGGACATTGTTCCTGCCGGGGGGTAGCAGGGGGCGAGGAGCCCCCGGACCGTATCCTCTTAGTGACAGCTGCCGCAACCGCAGTCGCCGTCGCAACCGCCGCACTCGTCATCGCCTTCGTAGCGGATGAAGTGTTCGCTGATGCGACGGACCACGGCGTCGGGGGTGAAGCCGAATTTTTCGGCGAGGACGTTGTAGGGGGCGGAGGCTCCGAAGTGGTCGAGGCCGATGGCGAGGCCGTCGAGGCCGATGAAGCGCTGCCAGCCGAAGGTGCATGCCGCTTCGATCGAGACGCGGCAGATGCATTCGGAGGGGAGGACCGATTCGCGGTAGGCTTCGTCCTGGGCGAGGAAGAGCTCCTGGGACGGCATCGAGACGACGCGGACGCGGATATGGAGATTGCGGAGTTCGGCCGCACTCTTCAAGGCGAGGTTGACTTCGGAGCCGGTGGCGATCAGGATGATATCGAATTCCTCGTCGTCTTCGAGCACGTAGGCGCCGCGTTTGACGTCTACTTTGGCGGCGAGTTCGGGTGACAGGGGCTCGAGGTCCTGGCGGGTCAGCAGCATGGCGACGGTGCCTTTGCTGCGGAGGGCGACGGCGTAGGCCTGGGCGACTTCGTGGGCGTCGCCGGGGCGGAGCACGGTCAAATTGGGAATCGAGCGGAGCATGGCGATCTGCTCGACGGGTTCGTGGGTGGGGCCGTCTTCGCCGACGTAAAAGGAGTCGTGGGTGAAGACGTAGATCTGGTGGAGGTTCTGGATCGCCGAGAGGCGGATCGCGGGCTTCATATAGTCGCTGAAGACGAAGAAAGTCGAAGTATAGGGCAGCACCGCGCCGTGGAGCGCCATGCCGTTGCCGGCGAGCGCCATGCCGAATTCGCGGACGCCGAAGTGGATGTTGCGCCCGGCGTAGTTGGCGGCGGAGAAGTCGCCGCCGTCCTTGATCGAGGTTTTGGTGGAGGGTGCGAGGTCGGCGGAGCCGCCCCAGAGGGCGGGCATCAGCTCGGCGGCGCGCTGGAGGGCGGCTCCGCCGGAGACGCGGGTGGCGACCGGCTTGGCGGTGGGAACCGCTTTCAGAAGTTCGGCTTCGAGGTCGGCGGGGATGGTCTTGTGGAGCATCGCGTCGATCAGTTTGGCGCGGTCGGCGTCGGCTTCGATGAATTTCTGGAATTTGCCGTCCCAGCGGGCGGCGGAGGCCGCCAGTTCTTTGACCCGTTCGGCGCAGAAGGCGTAGATTTCGGGCTCGACGTTGAAGGCGGCTTCGGGCATGCCGAGGGCCTGCTTGAGCGCGGCGACTTCGCCGTCGCCGAGGGGTTCGCCGTGGGAGGAGGCTTTGCCCTGTTTGGCGGGGGCGCCGAAGCCGATCGCGGTTTTGCCGACGACCAGGGTCGGGCGGCCGTCGGATTTGACCGCGGCGGCGAGCCCGGCGTCGCACTGGGCGAGGTCGTTGGCGTTATCGATGTGAAGCACGCGCCAGCCGTAGGCTTCAAAGCGCCGGCCGACGTCTTCGGTGAAGGCGAGATTGGTGCCGCCCTCGATCGAAATGTCATTGGAATCGTAGAACACGATCAAATTGTCGAGTTTGAGATGCCCCGCCAGCGAAGCGGCTTCGCCGGTGCACCCTTCCATCATGCAGCCGTCGCCGGAGATGACGAAAATGCGCGGGAGTTCGACCCCGGCGGCACCGACACCGGTGCGTGCTTCAAAGTATTTCTCCGCCATCGCCATCCCGACCGCCGAGCCGAAACCGCTGCCGAGGGGGCCGGTGGTGACTTCAATCCCGGCGGTGTGATGGACTTCGGGGTGACCGGGGGTGAGGCTTGCCCACTGCCGGAAATTTTTCAGGTCGTCGATGGAGAGACCGTAGCCGAAGAGGTGGAGCAGCGAATACGCCAGCATCGAGCCGTGGCCGGCGGAGAGCACGAAGCGGTCGCGGCCGAGCCACGCCGGATTGTGGGGATTGTGCCGCAGGTACTTGTAGAAAAGCACAGCCGCAAAATCCGCACACCCCAACGGCATGCCGGGATGGCCCGACTTGGCTTTTTGGACAGCGTCGGCGGCGAGGGTCCGAATCGTATCGGCGGTCCGCTTGAGCTTCGCGGAGTCGTTCATGGCGCAAAAATCCTTTCTTTTTTCCGTGATGAACTGGCATTTTCGCCATTCAACGGATACATTTATATAAAGTTCTATAAAATACCGTGTAAAGCCGTAAAATCAAGTTTGGTTTCTCGAAAATATGTCCGAACAATTCATCACGTCAACCCTCAACAAACGCGATACGGTCAAGGAAATCGGTTTGCGCCCGCCTTCTTTCGCCGACTTTCCCGGCCAGGACAAGGTCAAGGAGCAGCTCGAGCTCTTCGTCCGCGCCGCCCGTGAGCGCAACGAGGCGCTCGACCACATCCTGCTGTCCGGCCCGCCGGGCCTGGGCAAGACCACGCTGGCCTACATCATCGCCAATGAACGCGGTTCGACCCTCAAAAGTTCGAGCGGCCCGGCGATCGAAAAGCCGGGGGATCTGGCCGGGCTCCTGACTTCGCTCCAGGACGGCGACGTCCTCTTCATCGACGAAATCCACCGCCTCAACACCACGGTGGAGGAATATTTGTACAGCGCGATGGAGGATTACTTCATCGACATCATGCTGGAACAGGGACCGGGGGCGCGCTCGGTCCGGCTCAACATTCCGCACTTCACCTTGATCGGCGCGACCACCCGGCTGGGGATGATTTCGGCGCCGCTGCGTTCGCGTTTCGGGCTCAACATCCGGCTCGACTACTACGATCCGGCGAGCCTGCGCCAGATCGTCACGCGTTCCGCCGGGATTCTCGACATCGAGCTCGAACCGGCGGGGGCGATGGAGCTTGCCGCCCGCAGCCGCGGCACTCCGCGCATCGCCAACAATCTGTTGCGCCGGGCCCGCGACTACGCCCAGGTCCGCGCCGATTCGATCATCACCGAAAAGGTCGCGCAGCAGGCGCTGGAGATGCTGATGATCGACCAGGACGGGCTCGACGACATGGACTTGCGGATTCTCGAAGTGATCGTCGCCAACTTCGGCGGCGGCCCGGTCGGGATCAAAAACATCGCGGTCTCGGTCGGCGAGGAAGAGGGTTCGATCGAGGACGTCTACGAGCCCTTTCTGATTCAGAAGGGCTACCTCGTACGCACTCCAAAGGGCCGGGTCGCCACCCCCAAGGCGTGGGAAAAACTCGGACTCAAGGCAATCAAAAACAATCAGCAGGAACTTTTTTAACCCAGGGAGGGCTTGATCATGGATGACTTCCGCACCATCAACCGGAGCGAATATCACGGCGTCGAAGGGGTCAGTTCGGCGGCAGCCCAGAATGCGTTTATCAACCGGGTTTACGGCTGGATGTCGGCGGCGCTGGCGCTGACCGGCGTGGTCGCTTACTTCGTGGCCCAGAATCCGGGCTGGATCAAAACGATTTATCAGAATCCGATTCTCTTCTTTGGCATCCTGATCGGGCAGCTGCTGCTGGTGATGGGGCTTTCCGGCGCGATCAACCGGATTTCGGCATCGACCGCGCTGCTGGGATTCATCCTCTACGCGGCGCTCAACGGCCTGATTTTCTCGGGGATTTTCCTGGTTTACACCAAAGCGTCGCTGGCGTCGACCTTCTTCGCCACCAGCCTGACCTTCGGCGTCACCAGCCTGATCGGGTATGTGACCAAAAAAGACCTGACCGGGTTCGGCGGCTTCCTGATGATGGGGCTGGTCGGGTTCATCATCGGCTCGGTGATCAATCTCTTCTGGCAGAACTCGACGCTTTACTGGTTCATGACCTATGTCGGCATCTTCATTTTCATCGGCCTCGCCGCCTACGACACCCAGAAAATCCGCCAGATGTCGGAACAAACGTCCGAAATGTCGGGGGAAATGAACAAAAAGCTCTCGATCATGGGGGCGTTGGCGCTCTATCTCGATTTCATCAACCTCTTTCTGCTGCTGCTCCGCCTTTTCGGCGGCCGCCGCAACTAACCGACAGGAGATTTGTCAATGGCCGCACCGTGGGCTCAAGCACTGCTGGAAATTCAAAAAATCGACCTGAAACTGCGCGACTGTGAAACCCGGCTCTCGATGCTTCCCAAAGAGCGCCGCCGGATCGCCGACCGCAAAAAGGCCGCCGACGCCAAAATCGAGGCGGTTCGCGCCGAAATCCGCGAGCTTGAGCTGGCGATCAAAAAGAGCGAGTCCGAGATGGCCGCCGTCGAGCAGCATATCGACAAGCTCCAGAAACAGTCGGCGCTGGTCAAGAAAAACGCCGAATACCAGACCATGATGGCCGAAATCGAAATCAGCCGCAAGCGGATCGGCGACCTCGAAAACGCGATCCTCGCCAAAATGGACCAGCTCGAAGGCCTCAAGGAGAAACTCGCCGCGGTCACCGCCAAGGTCAACACCGAAGTCCGCGCCCTCAAGACCGAGTGGCTGGAATTCGACGAAGTGGAAAAGGCGGTCAAGGCCAAACAGGCCGAACTCGCCGTCGCGCGCACCGCGGCGGCGGGCCGGATCGAGGCCTCGATGCTGGCCCGTTACGATGAATTGCTGAAGTCGCCCGGCATTCCGCTGGTGACCATCGAGAACGACATTTGCAACAATTGCTCGCTCAAACTCACGCCGCAGACGCTGACCAACGCCCGCCGGGGCTCGCTCGCGCTCTGCGACAACTGCGGGCACCTGGTTTATATCGAAGACCTCTAAGAGTATTCAATGCCCTATGGCCCAAGTTCAGGACAAACTGCCGGTCAATTACCGGGAAATCGTCTACCGCGGCGTCGAATCGGACGAGCTTGACTACAAAAGCGCGCTCAACTGGAACAAGTTGCCCCGCGCCGGCAAGAGCAAGATCATCCGCCATTGCCTCGCGCTGGCCAATACCAAAGGCGGCTACCTGGTGATCGGAGTCGGCGAGGACGAATCCGGGCACCCCTCGGTCTACACCGGACTCAACGGCGAGGAGGCGCACAGTTTCGATCCCTCCAATGTCGGGCCCTTCATCAACCGCCACGTTGAGCCGCCGCTCGACTTCACCATCGAGCGGCCGACCATCGACGGCAAGCGTTACGCGATTTTCGTGGTCCGTCCCTTTGCCACGCTGCCCCATGTCTGCGCCAACGGAGTCGAGGGGGAATTGATTCAGGGGGTGTTCTACATCCGCACCAGCGACGCCGCCAGCCGCCCGGCGGTGCGGGCGATCGAAATGCATGCCTTGATTCAGCGGGCGCTTCCCAACCAGCGCGAACTGCTCGGCCGGATGCTGCGCGGAATTCTCTACGAAAACCGCGACGCCACCGACCGCTCGAGCTCGCACTTCGACGATGAACTCTCCAACATCCGGCATTATTTCAACCACCGGCGGCCGGGCCGGGGCGACTTCGTGCGCTGCGAATTCGCGGTGATTCCGGGCACTTACGATGCCGAGCGCTTCGGCTTCAACGCGCTCCGCCGGGCGGCCGAAAACAGCCGGACGCTGCGGCCGGGAGTGACGTTCTTTGACACCAGCGAAATCAGCGAAGCTTATATCACCAATACCGCACTGCGGGTTTTCCCGGAGAAACAGCAGCGGCTTTTCCAGATCGGCAAAAACGGTCTCTTCGCCTATTTTGAGCTGCTGCCCGCGCCCGGTCACGAACTCTCACTCGACTATCTGGTGCGGCTTTTCGCCTCGCTGATCGATTTCGTCGGCAAATTGTACACCGAGCTCGGCATTTACGAGGAGACGCTCGATCTGATGCTGACGCTTGACAACACGTCCGACCTCAAATTGCTGGCCGACGCCCCTCCCCCGACCCGCCGGGCGGCCGAAGCCGAGCTCGCGCCGACCACCGGCGTGTGCCGGATCGACGAGATCCGGATCAAAATGCGCCGCAGCGCGGCCGACCTCGCCAGCGGGCGCGAAGCCCACGCGGCGCGGCTGATCCGCGAAATCGGCGAACGCTTCAACCTCCCGGAAGAGTGTTACCGCAACCTTCCCCGAGTCATCCGTTCCTATCTCGACAAACGCTGAACCAAGGAGTTTTCGATGCAAAAAGTATTCGCCGTCCTCGCCGTTGCCGCCATCACGCTGTTCGCCGTCACCGGCTGCCGGAGCACCGAAGAAGACAACCCGGTTCCCGCCCCGAAGTTCACGCTTGAGCAACGCCAGGCGATGGGCGTGGAAATCATCCAGGCATTCCAGAAAAACGACTATTCGAAGCTCGCCATCCACCTGTCGCCGGAAGTCAAGGCGCAATTCAGCGCCGCCCAGTTCGCCGAAAAGAACGGCGAGATCCGCAAGGGCCTCGGCGAAATTCAATCCTGGGAATACCTGACCGAGCTCGAAGCGCCGCTCTTCAAATCGCTGATCTGGAAAGTGACCTTCATTCGCACCGACAAAGAGGGCAATGCGGTCAAGCAGCAGATTCTCTTCCGCCTGGTCACCGGCGAACTCGGCGGCAAACTGGTGGCGATCGGGTTCTGGTTCCTCTGACGACCCGATCGGCAAAAAACACAGCCTGCCGGGCAATAAAGTACCGTTCCAATGCGTTACCGGGTGAAAGAAATCGTTTTTCAGGGAGTTTGATCCGGCATGGTTTACAATCCGCTTTTAGTGATCGACTGGAAAGTCGTTTCGCTTGACGATCCGGTTTACAAAGGGGTCGCCGACGGCAACGTCGTCATCACCAAAACCGGCTCGATTTCGCTGACCGTCAAAGCTCCGGCAGCCGGTTCGCTGACCGCACTTCAGGTCGCCGCCGACGCCAAAACCGTCACCATCGCCACCTCGATCTCGGTCGTCGCCGCCCGGGAAACGGTTTCCGCGCTGAAGTTCGCCGACGGCAATACCGATTTCAGCGGCACCGTCAATTTCGGGGCCAATCCGGTCAAAATCGTCGCCGCCTCCACCGGCATGACCGGCACCACCGTCCGGGTCACCGGAATCGAAGGGGCCGACCTCGCCTTTGCCAATCCCGCCGAACTGTCGCCCCTCGGCGGCAGCCTGACCGCGACCGCCGCCCCCGCCACCGGTGCGGCCGTCGCCCGCGGCATCGACGCGGCGGTGGTGACCATCCAGACCGCACTCGCGACCAATTTTACCGTCACCGCCGCCGCCGGCAAAAAACCAGACCGGCAACGACGCCGAAGCCACTGCCGTCA
>CAZRFG010000178.1:0-7225 GCA_964599205.1 uncultured Victivallaceae bacterium | reverse complement strand
GTCCAGGGGGCGAACACCCCTGGTCGCTCGCGCTCCACGCGAGCGAAGCTAAGCGCAGCGCTCCCCCCAAGGTCGGCGGAGCCGACACCACAACAAGCGCTGCAAGAGCAACGCGAATTGCGGCGCGCGATTGAGCGAAGCAGGGCTGTGAGTGAGGAGAAGGTTTCGCACGGAGGGACGGAGGCACGGAGGCACGGAGGGGAGGGATGGATTTTCGAGCCGAGGGCGGGCGCTGGCGCGGCTGGTCGCTCCGGACGCGGTTGCGTCCTCCGCTCGGGCCGGGCTCAGCGGCGGAACTCGTTCCGCCTTTCTGAGCTGGGGCTTCGCCCGGAGCGGGGAGGCGAGGCTCTGCCTCACACTCCGCAAGAGGGCTCCGCGCCCTCTTGACTCCGCGCAAGGGCGCGGCCCTTGACCAGGGTACGGGCTTAGCGGCCCGCGGGGCGCGGCCCGCCTACTTTTCCCCCATCCGCTCCAGTGCCGGGCCGGTCAGGCGGTAGTGGAACCAGTCGTCAACCCGCGCCGCGCCCAGCGAGCGGTAGAACTGAATGCCGTCGCGGTTCCAGTCGAGCACCATCCAGTCGATCCGGAAATATCCCTTTTTTCGCGCCATCACCGCGAGTTCCCGGAAAAAGTCCCTGCCGATCCCCTGCTTGCGGTACTCCGGCCGGATATACAAGTCCTCGAGATAAATCCCTTTCTCCCCGCGAAAAGTGGAAAAGGTAAAGTAATAAAGGGCGAACCCGAGAAATTTGCCGTCACTTTCCGCCAGCAGACATCCGATCTCGCCCGAAGCCAGCCATCCCGCCAGGGTCGCTTCGCTGAGCTTGAACTGACTTGCCCGGTGCTCGAATTCCGCGAGCTCATGGATCATCCGGAAAATCTCCGGCGCATCACTGGCGACCGCCGCCCTGATCGAACGCTCCATCATGATTCACAACTCCATATTAAATTTTATTCGTACCGCAACGCCTCGATCGGATCCAATTTGGATGCTTTCCACGCCGGATAAAAGCCGAAGATGATCCCGACTCCCATTGAGACCAGCAGTCCAACCACCGCCGCACTCAGCGACGCCCCGGCGGTCCAGCCCAGCAAGAATTGAAGCAAGAGCGCGATGCCGCGCCCCACCAGCACCCCGATCAACCCGCCCATCCAGCAGAGCACCACCGATTCAACCAGGAATTGCACCAGGATATCGGAACCGCGCGCCCCCACCGCCATCCGCAACCCGATTTCGCGGGTCCGCTCGGTGACCGAGACCAGCATGATGTTCATGATCCCGATCCCGCCGACCATCAGCGAAATCGCGGCGACCACGGTGAGCAAGGTTTTCACCAGGGTGACCGCCCGGTTGATCATGTTGCCGATTTCGCTGTAGTCGCGGAGATAGAAGTCGTCGGGGGCATCCTTCTGGAGCCGGTGGCGTTCGCGAAGCAGCGCGGCGATCTGGGCTTTGCCTTTCTCGACTTCGTCATTGGTCCAGACGGTGGCCATGATCGAGTCGATGTTGAGGAAGCGGACCGCGAACATGGTGTCGGCGAGCTGCTGGGCCGAGACTTCGGGATAGAGCGCGCCGGACGAGCCTTCGCCGGTTTTGGGGCGGCTGCTGCTCATCCCCGTCACCCGGAAGCGGAGGGTGGTCCACGGCATGATGATGACGTCGTCCTGGTCCTGGCCGATCAGGTTGGCGCCCTTGTAGTTGAGGACGCCGACCACCTGGAACATCACGTTGTTGATGCGGATCAGTTTATCTTCGCCGATTTTGCTGCCGAAAAGCTCTTTTTCGACGGTCTGGCCGATCACGCAGACCGGGGCGACCCGGCGGACGTCTTCGGCGGTGAACATTTTGCCGCGCTCGATGCTGAGGTTGCGGACGGTGAGACACTCCGGGGTCGAGCCGGTGGTTTCGGCGGGCGACCAGTTGTTGTTGCCGTAGATCGCCCGGACCCCGGCCCAGAACATCGGGACGGCGGACTTGACCGCCGGACACTCGCGCTTGATCGCCTCGCAGTCGGCGACGGTCAAGGTCACCGCCGCGCCCACCCCGAGCCGGACGCCGTTGCGGACCGAGGAGCCGGGACGGACCAGGATGTTGCGGACGCCGAGGTCGGAGAGGGTGGTTTCCAGCGACCCGGTGGCGCCCGCGCCGACCTCCATGATGGCGATCACGCTGGCCACTCCGATGATGATCCCGAGGGTGGTCAGCAGCGAACGCATCGGGTTGCGCATCAGCGAAACGACCGCATTGCTCCAGATGTTGAGCTTCATCTCAAAGCCTCTTTTTGGCCTGCGGCAGGAAGGGACTGACCCGGGACTTTTTGGACGCTTCCTCACTCAGGATGCCGTTGATCACCCGGGCTTTTTCGGCGGGGGCGTTGGCGAGGATTTCGGTGCGGACGCCGTCGGTCATGCCGAGCTTGACTTTGACCGGCTCGGGGCCGCCGGGACCGATGATCCAGATGAAGCCTTCCTGCTTGGCGGAGGGCGGCGGCATGTTGAGGATGTACTGGTTTTCCGGCGAAACCAGGCTGGCCGGCGGCTGCCAGCGCAAGGCGGCGTTGCTGATGGTCGGGACATCGTCCTTGCGCTCGAGCAAAAAGCGGACGTTGGCGGTGAGATAGGGGAGGAGCCGGCCGCTGGAGTTGTCGGTCTCGATTTCGACGGTGTAGGTGACCACGTTCTGGATCATCGCGGCGTTGAGCCGGATTTTGACCACTTTGCCGACGAAGGTCTCGCCCGGAAAGGCGTCGATGGTGAATTCGACCGGCAGTCCGGGGACGATGCCGCCGATGTCGGCTTCGTTGACCGCGACCCAGACTTGCATTTTCTTCAAATCCTTGGCGAGCAGAAAGAGGCTGGGGGCGGTCATCGAGGAGACCACGGTCTGGCCGACGTTGACCCGGCGGTCGATGACCACGCCGTCGACCGGGGCGACGATGGTGCAGTATTTGACGTTGCGCTCGGCGCGTTCGACCGCGGCGAGGTTTTGCTGGTAGTTGCTTTTGGCCAGGCTGAGGGCGGCGGCGCCGATGGCGAGCGCGTTTTCGGCGATCTTGCAGCGGTTGGAGAGACCGTCGAAAGCGCTCTTGGAGATCGACTTGGTCTCGATCAACTGCTTGGCGCGTTCGAATTCGGCGGTATCGAATTCAAGCTGGATTTCCATCTGGCGGAGTTCGGCTTCGGCGCGGCGGATCTGGGAGGAGGAGTAGTCGAGCGCGGCCCTGGCCTGGCGGAGGTCGGCGCGATAGAGGTCTTCATCGATTTTGGCGAGGATCATGCCGGCGGCGACTTTGGAGCCGTAGTTGACCGGTTTGCCGTCGCAGTCGATGCCGAAGCTGATCACCTGTCCCGCGACCTGGGCTCCGACGTTGATCAGTTCCTCGGGTTCGACGGTGCCGACGGCGGAGATCGAACGCACCAGATCGGCCTTTTTGACCAGTTCGCTGCGGAAAAAGATCGGCTGTTCGCGTTTGAAGTAAGTTTCGTAAATGAAGTACGCTCCGCCGCCCAGAATCAACACGGCGACGACCAACAGCAGAATCCTTTTCGACATAAAGCAGCCCCCTGATAAATGGTTCACATAGAACAATAGCACGCGAAGTGACCGAAATCAAACACTTTGTGACTGATTTGCGGCGGAGATGACGAAAAGAAACGTTTCACGGCTTGCAAAAATGCGTTGAGCGGTTAATTTTCCCGGAGGGGTGAAAAACGGAGTCGAGGATGAAGTGTCCCTTCTGCAAAACCGAACTGGAGATCGGTGAAGAATATGCCGGAACTGTCGTGCAGTGTCCGGAGTGCGGCGATTTCTTCAAGCTTCCCGCAATACGCCGCTGTCCGGTTTGCGGCGACAGCGGGATGGACCGGCGCAAGGTCTGCATCCAATGCGGGTATCTCTTTGACACCGGTGAGGTGCTCTTGACCGCCAGCCGGACGGTGGAGCGGATGCCGCTGTGGCGGCGCATTCTGGGGTACGGGGTGGAAAACGCGCCGGGGTTGTTCCGAATTCCGACGTTGATCGGATTTCTGGTCTGTGTGGTGCTGGCGTTGGGGCTGGCGGGGTTCGGGCTGGTGATTTTCGCGTTGGCGCCGATCAGCGGATTTTTCGTATTGGTGACGGCGCTGTTGATTTATGTACAGGGGGTGGCGTTTTTGTGTGCGGGGGAGATGAGCGCCTTGAAGAGCGCCTGTTTTGAGATGACGGGGAGTTCGTGGTCGTTATTTTTGCTGTTGTCATTTTTGCCGGTCGGGGTGTTGTTGGCGGTGATGCTTTATTTTGCTCCAAAAGGCTGACGGAGGGTGGAAAATGGTTAAAATCAAGTGTCCGGGGTGTCACCTGGGGTTTGAGGCGGATCATGCGATTGGCGCTCATCGGCTGGCGTGTGAGTGCGGGGAGAAGTGGTTGATTCCGGAGTTGCCGGCGGGGGTGGATATAAGGCTTTGCGTGGTATGCGGCCGGATTTCGCCGGTGGAAACGACGGTGTGCCCGGAGTGCGAGTTTAATTTTTTGTCAGGTTATTGCGCCGGGGGCAAAGCCAAGTCCCGGCTCTCAACGAAATAAAAAAAGCGCCGCAGGCTCAAAAAAAGCGCGAAGCGCCAAAAAGAACCGCCGTCAGGCGGAATTCCGCCCCCCGTCGTACGGGGGCGCCGTCCAGGGGGCGAACACCCCTGGTCGCTCGCGATCCACGCGAGCGAAGCTAAGCGCAGCGCTCCCCCTCTATGTCGGCGGAGCCGACTCCACTCTGCGGAAGCGAGGTCGGCAGCCGGGTCACAACGTGACCGGCGAACGACGCCGAGCGAAGCAGTTCCGGGTAAACATCGCGCTCACGATTACCGTGTTCGGTCCTTGGAGGGGAGGCGGTTTCGCACGGAGGCACGGAGGCACGGAGGGTTAATGCAAAAAGGCAAAGCGTGACTTGCATTTCTCGCTTCATGGATTATGAGCATGGCAGTGTAAGTATTATTTTTGCCTGGCGATACTGAGAGGGGGACCATGAAAAAATATCTTCCCGCTATCTTCACACTCATTGGTGCGCTTGCCGGGCTGGCGTTGACCGCGTTCATGTGGCGGGCGAATGACGGCTGCCAATGGGTCAAGACGTCAGCGGTGGTGATTGCCGTCGAGGGGCGTTTTCCCGTCGGCCGGAAAACGGCGGGACGCGAGTATAACGTCGCCTACCGGTATTTCGTAGACGGCAAAGAATATCTCGGCACCCGTTATTCACCGGGCTCGGAGCTGACCGGGAATCGTTTCGCGCCGGGTGAAATGATCAGTTGCTTCTACAATCCGGCGAATCCCGCCGACGCGGTGCTTTCGACCGGCGGTCCCGATCACGGACTGCTGCTTTTCGGCAGCGCTTGCCTGGTCGCTCTCGCCGCCGGTGTTTTGCTGCTGCTGGATCAGGCGGGCCGGTTGAATCTGGAGTGATCCCGAGGCGGGGACAAGTCCGCACGCCTCATTTATCCAGCTGCTCCAACGCGGTTTTGAACGTCCGGTATTCGACGGCAGACGGGAGTTCGCTTTTGGCGGCGAACTTTTCGAGCTCTTTTTGTTCATCCTGAGATGCCTGTTTCCAGGCTTCATCCAGCCGCTGATAGTCGGGGTCGGAATTGATGGCTTGCTGCAACGCGGTGAAATATTTCTCAAAGTTTTTCCGGGTTTCCGGCTTGTTGTCGTCGATTTCGGCCTGGGCGAGGGCGAGCTGCCGGGAGAACTCAGGATTGGCCTGTTGGATCTCCATGCGTTTGGTCATGGTCGCAAGTTGAGAGATCTGAGTTTGGTAATGGGCCCGGCGATAGTCGTCGTCGTCAAACGCGTCACGCTTGAGGTTCTGCGACAGCCAGATCAAGGCATGCACCGTTGGCCACTTCTGCCGGGCGGCGTCTTCTTCGCGGATTTTGTCGATGACGTACATGGCGTGCTGAAATGCGGGAGACCCGCTCACTTGCTTTTTGGGCGCGCTGTCGGCGTTGCCTGGCGAGGGCAACTCATGCAAAAAGTGTTGCTTCAGAATCGCCACCGTCGCCGGATCGTTGACTTGAGCGCAGATTTTGTTTTCCAGCGACATCAATTCGATTTCATTGCGGGCGTATTCGAGGGCCAGCTTGCGATATTCCGGAGACTTTCCAACCGCGATCATCACTTCTTTCGCTTTGGCCGCTGCGGCGGCATCCTTGATCGCGTCGGGAGTTATGTGAAAATAACCGGGGAACAAAGATTTCCCCAATTGATCGAGTTCGGTTCTCAATTTTTCGATTGCGGCGTTTTGCCTGGCGTAGGCCTGGTCGCGTTGCAAAAAGGCTTGATACGGGTCTGCCGCATCGAGTCCGAGGGTGATCACGGCCAGACATACCGACCACAAAATAACGATGTTTTTTTTCATAACTCTCCTCAAATTTGAGCTGGTTGAGTGTGAATATGCGGGATGCTGCTTCATTCATGCCGCCGGGGCCGCCGCCGGGATGGCTCCCTCCGCTTCCGGCAGTTCGCGGTCGAAGTCGAGGCCGCAATGGGGACAGCGCTGCCATTCCTGCGGCAGGCGTTTGGGGAGCAGCAGCCATGCGGTGCGGGAGAGGGGCAGCCGGGTCCGGCACGCCGGGCAGCGCCAGTCGCGGCGGATTTTGATGACAAGATACAGCGCGAGTCCGATTCCGCCAAGAAAAAAAGCGAGCCAAAAACTGAGGATGATTGTTTCCGCATCGATATCGAGGAGTGATTCCAGAAAAGGAAGGCTTAAGACGAGCAGTACCCACATCGCAATCTGCCAGGGGCGAAGCCGTCGCAGCAACTGTCCGGTCAGGTTGCGGCATGTCGCCGGCTCGAGTTCATCGAGCATCTGCCGGTATTTGCAGATCGCGAAATTGCTGCAATACAGGAGACAGAACCCAAATTGTCCGAGACAATGGAACGATGCGAATTCACGGGAGAATCGGTTGTTTCCGCTGGCGAGGATGATGACGAAAACCAAGTCAGAGAAGATGAACAGCTGAAATGCCCCCCTGCCGATCCGATGGCTGCTGCCGCGCGGACGATAGAGGAAAATCCAATTCATGATTACCAGCAGAAAAAATCCGGCGGCAAGCACCCCGCGCCATTGCGGCTCCCACAACGGCAGTTTTTTGAGATGGCTCTCCGCGATTGCTCCGGTAATGAACAGCCCGGCCCCGAGCCAGACGCAGAATATCGCGAATTTCCGCAATTGCAGCAGCTGTTTTTGCATCGCGC
>CAZRFG010000177.1:0-7230 GCA_964599205.1 uncultured Victivallaceae bacterium | reverse complement strand
CGTTGCCGAGTTCAACTGTATTGGAATTTTCGGCGACCTCCTCGGCCACGGTTTTGTCGGGATCGAGCACCAGACGCGACTGATCGATGTAGTTGAATTCGACGGTCGGCGCGATTTTGACCGTGCCCCGCTGCGGAGCCAGCGCACCGGTGACCAGCTTGAGCAAAGTCGACTTGCCGACTCCGTTGGCGCCGACGATGCCGAGCTTGGAGCCGCCTTGAAATTCGAAGTCGAGATCCTTGAACAAGGCTTTGCCGCCGTAGGCCATGCCGACGCCGGAGAGGATCACGGTCTGGTTGCCGAGCCGCGGGGCAGGGGGGATCACCAGATCGATTTCACCGGTACGCGCCGGACCGCTTTCGGCGGCGACGGCTTGAAAATGTTTCAGCCGCCCGACGTTGCGCCGCAGCCGCGCTTTGGGCGAGCGGCGCACCCACTCGATTTCATCGCGCAGGAATTTGCGGCGTTTGCTTTCGTAGATATCCTCGGCGGCTTCGCGGTCGGCCTTGGCGTCGAGAAAGTCGGCGTAGGAACCGGTGCAGGAGAAAAATTTGCCGTTGTCGAGTTCGACGATCCGGGTTGCGATGCGGTCGAGGAAATAGCGGTCGTGGGTGACAAATAGAACGCTGCCGCGGTAATTCCCCAGATACTCCTCAATCCACTCGATGGTCTCGACGTCGAGATGGTTGGTGGGTTCGTCCAGGAGCAGCAGATCGGGTTCGGAAACAATCGCCCTCGCCAGTCCGACCCGGCGTTTTTCCCCGCCCGAGAGTGAAGCGACCGGCCGGTCGTCAGGGGGCAGCCGGAGTTTGGCGGCGACGGTTTCCAGTTTGGTTGCCGGGTGCCAGGCGTCGTGGAGGGTCAGCAAGTGCTCGATTTCGTCGTGTTCCCCGCCGCTCGCGGTGGCGGCGTAGCGGCGCAGCAGCTCCTCGAACCAGGCCAGGCCCTGGGCCACGTTCTGGCGGATGGTGAGGGTTTCGTCGAGTTCAAAATCCTGCGGCAGCATCGCGGTCCGCAGCCCGCGGGCAAAAGACAGCGTCCCCTCGGAAACCTTTTCCTGCCCGGTGATCACCCGGAGCAACGTCGACTTGCCGCAGCCGTTGCGGCCGATCAGGGCGACCCGTTCGCCTTCGTACAGCGACACCGAGGCCTGGTTGAAAATTACCTGCCGTCCGATGTTCAAACTTAAATTTTCTGCGACCAAAAGGATCTTCGATGCCATGTTTTTCTCCGCAAATCAAGACGATTACAATAGTGCCTGAGGAGGTGAATTGCAAATCGTTCTTGCAAAATGACGCAAGCAACGGTATATTATTTTGAAAGGATGCCGCAAAATGTTCGATCCCAAGTCACTCTCCGCCGATCAGTTCATCGACCACGCCGAAGTGGAGTCGACCCTCGCTTACGCCGCCGCCAACCGGACCAATCGCGAACTGATCGCCGCCATTCTCGCCAAAGCCGCCGGCGGCGGCGGGCTCACCCATCGCGAAGCACTGGTGCTGCTCGATTGCGAACTGCCGGAGGAAAACGCCGCCATCGCCAAGCTGGCGCGCGAAATGAAACTCCGGATTTACGGCAACCGGATCGTGATGTTCGCGCCGCTTTATCTCTCCAATTACTGCATCAACAGCTGCGTCTACTGCCCGTACCACTGCGCCAACCGCAAGATCCGGCGGCGCAAACTGACCATGACGGAAATTGAGGCGGAGACCATCGCGCTCCAAGACCAGGGCCACAAGCGCCTCGCGCTTGAGTGCGGCGAGGATCCGTTGCAGAACCCGATCGAATATGTGCTCGAAGCGATCCGGACCATTTACGCCATCCATCACCGCAACGGCGCGATCCGCCGGGTCAATGTCAACATCGCCGCCACCACGGTGGAAAACTACCGCAAACTTCACGACGCCGGAATCGGCACTTATATCCTCTTTCAGGAAACCTATCACCGGCCGAGTTACGAAAAGCTCCACCCCGCCGGGCCCAAACACGATTACGCCTGGCATACCGAGGCGATGGACCGGGCGATGGAGGGCGGGATCGACGATGTCGGACTCGGCGTGCTCTTCGGCCTTTCCGACTGCCGCTACGATTTCGCCGCGCTGCTGATGCATGCCGAACACCTCGAAGCGGCCCGGGGGGTCGGCCCCCATACCATCAGCGTGCCGCGCATCCGCCCGGCGGACGACGTCGATCCGGAAGCGTTTCCCCATGCGGTCAACGACCGGACTTTTGAGAAAATCGTCGCGGTGCTGCGGCTGGCGGTGCCCTATACCGGGCTGATCGTTTCGACCCGCGAATCGCAAATTTCGCGCGAGCGGGTGCTGGAGCTCGGCGTTTCCCAGCTGAGCGGCGGTTCTCGCACCAGCGTCGGCGGTTACGTCGAGGAGGAAAAGCCCGATGCCAATTCAGCCCAGTTCGAAGTCAATGACCACCGCACCCTCGATCAAGTGGTGCGCTGGCTGCTGGAGCTCGGCTACATTCCGAGCTTTTGCACCGCCTGTTACCGCGAGGGGCGGACCGGCGACCGTTTCATGGCGCTGGCGAAATCGGGCAAGATCGGCAACTGCTGCCAGCCCAATGCGTTGATGACGCTGGAGGAATATCTGCTCGATTACGCCTCGCCCGCCACCCGCGCCGCCGGCGAGAAGACGATCGCCGCCGAACTCGGCCGGATTCCCGATCCCAAAGTCCGCGACTTCACCACCGCCAAACTGGCCGAAATCACTCAGGGCAAACGCGACTTCCGCTTCTGAGCCCGGCCGCAGAGCCGCAGGGCGGCGATCACCGGCCAGCCGGCGGTTTCGGCGCAGTGCTCCGGATGGGCACTGAAAATCAAGACCCGGCCGCGGCCGAATTGATTGCGCCAGATCGCGGGAGAGCCGAGCTGAAGTCCGGGGAGGGCGCCGTTTTCGAGCGTTTCGCCGCGAAAACGGGCCAGCACTTCCAGCTGCCCGGCATCCCGGCCGGACGCCGGAGCGACGATCGGGCCGTTGGCGAAATGCATTTGCCAAAGCCGTTTCCGGACCCCGAAAAATGCGGCTCCGGCAGCAGTTAATTCGACCGGCAGCAGCAACTCGCCCCGCCGCCAATGTTCAAGATCGACAATCTCCACCGGCGACAGTCCGAGCGCGCCGGTATTGTTGCGCGAAGCAAGATAGCCGCCGGCGCAAATTCCGATGAAATTTCCGCCGCCGCCGACATACTCGAGCAGCATTTCCTTTCCCGCCTCGCCCAGCCCGGCCGCCTGACCGGAACCGCTGCCGCCGGGGAAAATCACCGCGTCGGCGGTCTCCAGCCGCCCCTGCCGGATCCGCTCTCCATCCAAACATTCAAGCGCAATGCGCGAATCGCGTTCCAAGCCGGCGGCCAATTTGCCGACCCCGGTACCGGTGGCGCCGTCTCCGGTATATAATTTAATTTCAACAAGATCGGCATATTCCAACATTTCAGGCTCCGTTTTCCCGCAATTTGACTTTTGATCACCGCGAATCGACATAATGTCCATGCCGGTCGGCGGGAAGTCAAATCGAAAAGATTCCTTTTTTGCTGATTTTAATTTCGGAATAACTTGAAATATGGGTATTTAACCTCCATATTATACAGCAAGTAAGTTTGACTTTTTCAAGTGAGGAGGAAAAAATGCCAAACATTCAGCAACTCTTGTCGGACGAGATCCGCCGGTTGGCGAGAAAAGAAGCGAAACTCATGCTTGAGCCGATTCAGGCCAAGATGACCGAATTGCGCAAGACCGTCGCCGAATTGAAGCGATTGGTCAAAACGCAGGAGAAAAACGCTCCGGCTCCGGCCGCGGAGAGCGCCGTCCGGCCCAAGGAACGGCAGGTGCGGATCTCCGGTGAAAGGATCGCCAAGCTGCGCGCCAAGCTCAAACTGACGCAGGGTGAATTCGCCGACTTGATCGGCGTCAACCGGATTTCGGTCAGCCACTGGGAGCTCGGCAAGAACACGCCCGGCGACGCCCAGAAGCGGAAGATCGCCGCGGTTCGCGACATGGGCAGACGCGAACTGAAAAAAATGCTTGAAGAAAAAAAGAACGTTTCGACACCGGAACCGACGGCGACAGCCAAGGACGAATAACTTCATCTGCTCCGGCAGATTGAAGCGACAGCGTTCTTTTGCCGCGGCCCCGGGACAATGGATGTGCTATGAAGCTGCGTACTGGGGCCGCGTACATTTTTTATTTTCCGGTGTTGCTGTTTTTCGTTTTTGCCGTACCGCAACTTGCGGCGGCGGAACGCAAGCCGGTCCGGATTCTGGTGGTCTCCACATTCCATCTCAGCCATCCGTGGACGGCGGGATTCAATAATGAACTGCTGGCGCGTCTGGCGCGCAACGGCATCCGCGTGGCGGTCGAATGTCTCGAACTCAATGCCAGCCGGCGCGGTACCGTCGATTTCGACGCGAAATTCCAGCCTTATCTCAAAAATATCCGCGAAGGACAGTACGATATCGTCATCGCCGTGCTCGGCGACGCGGTCGAACTGATCGAGAAATACGATGCGGAATTTCCGGCCGGATTGCCGGTGCTCTGCGTGAGGGACATCCCCCCCGAAGGCAATCGCCGCTTTGCGAATCAGACCGGGACGCTGGTCGGCTGGAATATGCGCGAGAACATCGAACTCGGGTTGGCGTTGATGCCCGATACCGAGGAGGTGATGATCGTCACCGACAATCTTGCTTCGGGCGCCGCCATGAATCACCGGCTGCGGCGGGAACTGCGCGACTTCACCCGCTGCAAAGTCACTTTGCTCAGCGGCTCCGATTGCACCACCAGGCAGCTTCTCGACCGGGTGGCCGCGCTGCCGGAAAAGTCGTTCGTCATCTTCGGCCCGTGGCGCAATTTCGCCAAAGACGGATTCATCTCGCTGGAGCAGATTGCCGAGGAACTGCAGCGGCGGAGCAAACGGCCGTATCTGGTGATTACCGAAGTGCTGGTCGGCCGCGGCGCGCTCGGCGGCTATGTTTCCCGCGGCGCTCCCCATGCCGCCGCAATTGCCCGGCAGATCCGGCAGCTCCTGGACGGTGCCAAACCGGCGGACTTGCCGGTCGAGGTCTGCGACCGCGAGCCGATGATCGACATGAATGTATTGCGCCGCTACAAACTTTCCGAAGCGGCGCTGCCCGCCAATACCATCACCGTCAACCGCCGGATTCCGCTTTACGAAGCCTACCGCCAGGAGATGGCGATCATCATGCTCGCCTTCGTCAGTTCGCTGCTGCTGTCGCTGCTGCTGCTGATCCACCATTTCCGCTATCGCAAATTGAGCGTAATGACCCATTTCCTGCTGAACCGCGGCGGCGAACTGGCGCAAGTGTCCTATTTCAAAGGCGACGGCACGGGAATGGTCACCTGGATCGGCGGGAATCGCGAAATCGGTTTCCCGATCGACGGCAAAGCCCACCTGATCACCGACTGGATCATCCCGGAGGAAGCGGAAACCTGCCGGCTGATGCGCAAAAAAGTGATCAATGCCGAACCCGGTTTTTTCAAGGAAATTTTTCACTCCGACGCCACCGGCCGCCGCCGCGCCTATCAGCTGCTGGTCGGCAGCCGCAAGTACGCGGGCAGCTACCTGCTGGTCTTGCAGGACGTCACCGATTCGCTGGCCGCCGATCAGGCCAAAAGCAACTTTCTCGCCTCGATGAGCCACGAGATCAGGACTCCCCTCAACGCGGTGATCGGCTTCGGCGATCTCCTTCAGGATGAGACTCTCCCGCCGGAACTGCGCACGGAGTATCTGCAATCGATTCGCGCCGCCGGCGATACTTTGCTGGAGTTGATCAACGACGTCCTCGATCTTTCCAAACTCGAAGCCGGCCAGATGCCGATCCTGCCGGAAAAGAACGATTTTCCGCTGCTGGTGCGCAATGTGCTGGGGATTTTTCAGCACCAGGCCGAGGAGAAGTATCTCGAGCTTCGCAACGAATGCGCGCCGATGCCGCTGCTCTACCTTGACGGCTTGCGGGTGCGGCAGATTATTCTCAACTTGATCAGCAACGCGCTGAAATTCACTTGCCGCGGCACGGTCACCTTCCGGGCTGATTTCCATCCCGAAGACGCGGGGACCGGGACGCTGACTTTTGCGGTCATCGACACCGGCTGCGGCATCTCCGAGTCCGAACGGAAAAAATTGTTCCAACCCTTTGTCCAGCTGGACACCGTCCGCGACGCCCATACCCGCTGCAACGGCACCGGGCTCGGGCTGGTCATCTGCCGCCGGCTGAGCGAATACCTGGGGGGCATCCTGACGCTGCGAAGCGAGCCCGGACAAGGCAGCACCTTTGAAGTGAAATTCAGTCATCTCAGGTTTGATGCGACCGAAGTTCCGCTGGTTGAACCCCTGGCTGAATCCCGGGGTGAATTTCCGGAAGCCAGGGTCCTGCTGATCGACGACGTTCCGCTCAATTTGAGAATGCTGGCGGCGATGTTGCGGCGGGAACGGGCCGAAGTCGCATGCGCCGCGTCCGGCGGGGAGGCGCTGGAAAAACTGAAAACCTTCCATCCCGATTTCATCCTGACCGACATGTGGATGCCGGGCATGAACGGAGCCGAGTTCGCCGCCGCGGTGCGCGCGATGCCGCAATTCGAGGCGGTCAAAATCTATGCCGTCACGGCCGATTCCGACAGTTCAAAGAACTTCAGCATGGCGCATTTCAACGGGATTTTGCTGAAACCGGTCTCCCGCGGCCGGATCGTTGAAATATTGCGCGGCAAAAACTTTCCCGGCGCTTGAATTCACGCTCTGGTGATGTTAGTTTATACAACAAACGTGTTTTTTGATTTCACTTGTCCCCCAGCAATCGGATTTTTTATGAATATCAGATTTGTTACCGGATTCTGTTCCGCCGTGTCCGCCCGGACCGTCGCCGGCATTTCCGGATCCGGGACGCAAAAATCCGGCATCTCCAGCTTCGGGGGAGGCGACGGAAGATGATCACACGCTCACCCCGGGGCATGCTCATAATCCGGCTCGGATTAACCCTGCTGTGCCTGACAGCCGCCGTGATCGCAACCGCCGGGGAGCGGATTTCCAAAAAAGTCCTGCTGATTTCCTCCGGCAACCACACCCTGACGACGCGCTTCATGGTGCCGTTCATGAAACTGCTCCAGGAATCGCCCTACGACTGTGAATTCACCTCGCTTGAGCTTCTTTCCCGCAATGGTTCGCTGTTGCTGTCCAAAGAAAACCAGAGCCGGTTCGACAAAACTCT
>CAZRFG010000176.1:0-7231 GCA_964599205.1 uncultured Victivallaceae bacterium | reverse complement strand
CGGATCATGATCCACCAGCCGTGGGGCGGAGCCCAAGGCACCGCCGCCGACATCCATATCCAGGCCCAGGAAATCCTGCGTCTGCGTGCGATGCTGAACGACATTCTGGCCCGGCACTGCAAGCAGCCGCTGGCCAAGATCGAAGCCGACACCGAACGCGACTTCTTCATGTCCGCCGCCGAGGCGGTAACTTACGGCCTGGTCGACCAGGTTGTCAACAAAAAGTAAAGAGCATGGCAAAACGCGATAAAAAACTGATTTGCGCCTTCTGCGGGCGCGACGACGCCGACCCCAAAGCGGTGATCGCCCCCAGCGGCGTCGAAGGGCTCGGCATTTGTACCAACTGTCTCGAACTCGGCTACCAGAATCTCTGCGTCAAGGAGTCCGATGCCAAAAAGAAGGTTCCCGGCGCGGACTTGATCGCCAACCTCAAACTGCCGTCCCCGGCGGCGATCAAGGCCGAACTCGACCGCTACGTGATCGGCCAGGAACGGGCCAAAAAGGTGCTCTCGGTGGCGGTTTACAACCACTACAAGCGTCTCCAGACCCGGGTCGCCGACCCGGCGGCGGCGAATGAGATCGAGCGGGAATTTTCCGACGTCGAACTCGAAAAGAGCAACGTCCTGATGCTCGGCCCGACCGGCAGCGGCAAAACGCTGCTGGCGCGGACCTTGGCGCGGATGATCGACGTTCCCTTCTGCATCTGCGACGCGACCACGCTCACCGAGGCCGGCTATGTCGGCGAAGACGTCGAGAACATCATTCTGCGGCTGCTTCAGGCCGCCGACTTCGACGTCTCCAAAGCCCAGCTCGGGATTATCTACGTCGACGAAATCGACAAGATCGCCCGCAAAACCGAAAACGTCTCGATCACCCGCGACGTCTCCGGCGAAGGCGTCCAGCAGGCGCTGCTCAAAATTCTCGAAGGCACCGTCGCCAACGTCCCGCCCAAGGGCGGACGCAAGCACCCGCAGCAGGAGTTCATCCAGGTGGACACCACCAACATCCTCTTCATCTGCGGCGGCGCCTTCGTTGGGCTCGACAAGATCATCCAGCGCCGCTGCGGCAAGCAGGTGCTCGGCTTCAAGCGTTTGGTCGATGAGGAAGCCGCCGAAAAGGTCGCCAAAAGCCGCCAGATCGCCGAGAATCCGCTCGCTTCGTGCCAGGTCGAGGACCTGATCCGTTTCGGGTTGATTCCCGAGTTCGCCGGCCGGCTGCCGGTGGTGGTCAACCTCAATCCGTTGACCGCCGACGACCTCGTCCACATCCTGACCGAACCGCGCAACGCGCTGATCCGGCAGTACCAGCGGCTGCTGGCGATGGAGAACGTCAAGCTCCACTTCACCCCCGGCGCGATCCGGGCGCTGGCCGAAAAAGCGGTCGAGCGCGGCGCCGGCGCGCGCGGACTGCGCGCGTTGCTGGAGGATCTGATGCTCGACGTGATGTTCGACATCCCGTCCTCCGATGAAATCCGCAAGTGCACCATCGACGAGAGCGTCGTGCTCGGCTCCGCCAAGGTCAAACTCAAATAAGGCGTGCCGTGAATCAGGATTCGATCAATCTTCGCCCCGTCCCCGCGGACGACCGGCCGCAAAAAACGCGGCAGCTCTGGCTCGGCCCGAATGCGGTCGAGGAGCCGTCGCTGGAAACCGTGCCGGAACTGGCGAAAAAGTCGAATCAGCGCTACAAATTCATCCGCAGCATCGGCTTCGGCGGGATGAAGGCGGTGCTTTTGGTGCTCGACACCGACACCGGGCGCGAAGTGGCGATGGCGATGATGCCGGATTTCCGCGACCGCCCCGCCGCCGACCTCACCCGCTTCGTCCGCGAAGCGCGGCTGACCGCCCGGCTGGAACACCCGAATATCGTCCCGGTGCACGACATCGGGATGGATCTCTCGGGCGCGCCTTTCTTCACTATGAAGTACCTGCGCGGGCGTTCGCTGGCGACCTTTCTCCGCCAGATCCGGCGCAACGAGCCGGACGCGGTCAAGGAGTACACCGTCGACCGCCTGATCCAGATCTACACCCGGGTCTGCAACGCCACCGTCTTCGCCCATTCGCAGAAGATTCTCCACCTCGACATCAAGCCCGATAACGTCAATTTGGGGAACTTCGGTGAAGTCCTCCTGCTCGACTGGGGGCTGGCGATGGTGATGCCGGAGCCGGATCCGGAGATTGCGATCCGCCCCTCGGCGCGGACTTCGGCCAAAGGCACCCCGGGCTTCATGGCCCCGGAACAGGCGGCGGGCGACATTCGCAAATTCGACGAACGCACCGATATTTATGCTCTCGGCGCGCTGCTCTACACCATGTTGACGCTGCAGTGTCCTTTGGCCGGGAAACCGGTCGACGAGATGCTCCAGCTGACCGTCCGCGGCGAAATTCCGCCGCCCTCGGAAGTTGCCCCCAACCGGCCGATCCCGGCCGCGCTGGAGGCGATCTGCCGCAAGGCGATGGAGCTTGCGCCGGAGAACCGTTACCAGTCGGTCGCCGAGCTTCGCGCCGATATCCAGGCCTTTGGCGCCGGGTTCGCGACCGAGGCGGAGCATGCTTCGCCGCTGCGCCGGACCGCGCTCTTCATCAACCGGAATTTACTGGAAACGATCATGGCGGTGATCATCGCCATGCTCGGGGCCGCGGTGATTTATCTGCTCAACGCGGTCGGAGACAAATCATGAATTACGCCGAACTTCCCCCCACCATCGACTCGCTGGTTTTGATCCTTGAGAAACTTCGCGCCCCCGGCGGCTGTCCGTGGGATCGCGCCCAGACCAGCCAGACTTTGTCGCGCTGCCTCACCGAGGAGTGCGCCGAGCTCCTCGAGGCGATCGACGCCGGCAACCAGGCCGCGATCTGCGACGAACTCGGCGACTGCCTGCTCAACATCGTGCTCCAGGCGGTGGTGGCCAAGGAGGAGGGCCACTTTGACCTGACCGCGGTAATCGCCAACATCAATGCCAAAATGATCCGCCGCCACGCCCACGTCTTCGGCGACGAATCCGCCGAATCGGCCACCGATGCGCTTCACGTCTGGGAAAAAATCAAATCCGCCGAGAACCGGCCCAAGCGTGACTCTTTGCTCGACGGCGTTCCCAACGAACTCTCCGCCCTCAATTACGCCGAGAAAATCCAGCGCAAAGCCGCCAAAGTCGGCTTCGACTGGGCCGGCGAAGAGCAGCTGATCGACAAACTGATCGAGGAGCTCGAGGAATTCAAACACGCCCGGCTTCACGAATCCCCCGAAGCCGCCGACGCCGAGCTCGGCGATATTTTCTTTGTGGTCGCCAATCTCGCCCGCTTCCGGAACCGCAAATCCGCCGAGGAACTCCTTCGCGCCGCCAACCGCAAATTCATGCGCCGCTTCAAATTCATCGAGAGCGAGCTCAAGAAAAAAGGCATCCCCCTGGAGTCCGCCACCCTCGCCGAAATGGACGCCCTCTGGAATCTGGCCAAGACCACTGAGCCCTCGCTGTAGCCGTGCCCAAAAAGAGGAATCGAAGGGCGTTTCCCCGCCGGCAGCCTGAAGGAGCGCCGGAACGAAAGTCCTTCGCGCCATCCTGTGATCGTCGGCGCCCGATTTCTCCGCGATCCGGCCGGGCGCTTCTCCGGGGAGGCCGGACGGCGGGGACGGTCGGACTTGCTTCGGAAACTCATTACTTTTGCATCGGGAGTTGAAAGATGAAACGGATTTGCGGTTTGCGTTTGGTCGCGCTGTTTTTGGGCGGCGTTTTCGCCGGGACGGCGGTCCCGGTGGCCGCCGAAGTCGCCTTTGAGGCGCTCGGCGCGCCGTCGCGGGCCAAGGAGGTCGATTCTTTCTCATTTGCTACCGCCGACGCCGCCGGGAACGTTACGGTGTGGGCGATGCGCGACATCGGCAGCGCCTGCGCGATGATCGGCATCGACGGCCGCACCGGCAAAAGCACGGTGATCGACTTTGCTCGCTACGGCCGGGCCAAAATGGCGCTCGCCCCCAACGGCGCGATCTACATTCACACCGCGAACAGCGCGGGCGGCCGCTTTTTCAAGTACGATCCGGCGGCGGCGAAGCTCACCGAGCTCGGGGTGTCGTCGCGGACCGCGACCTACATGCTCCAGACGCTGATGACCCCGGACGGGATCTTCTATGTGCCCACCTATCCCGGGACTGAAATCAACGCCGTCGATACCGGCACCGACCGGATTCTGAAATCGGTTAAAGTGGCGACCGATGCGCGCCAGAAATACATCACCGGCATTCAGTGCGACCGCGACGGCACGGTTTATCTCCGGCTCGGGCTCCACCATCCCGAAATCTGGTCGTACCAGCCCGTCACGGGGACAAAAAAGCAGCTGCTGCCGGAAGCATATTTCGAAAAGTTCAAGCCGGGCGATCCCGAATTGCGGCCGGGCAACGACGGCGGCGTCTACCTCCGGCTTCCGGGCGGCGAAAACTATCGCTGTTTCGCCGGCCGGCTGGAAAAAGTCGACCGGATTCCGCCTCTCCCTGCCCGGACGCCGGTGCTGACCTCCGGCAAGCTGGTTCCGCTCCGGCTCAACAGCAACGGTGAGCTCGAACTCACGCCCGCGCCGGTCAAGCCGGACGGCCCGGTCACCAAGCTCAAGACCGATACGCCGTCGATTCATCCCGCGATCTACTCGGTCAGCTGCGAAAGCGGCGGCTGGCTCTACGGCGGCACCATCCACCCGGCGGCGGCGTTCCGCTACCGGCCGGATATCGGGGAGAAAGAGGATCTGGGGCGGTTGGGCGGCGGCGCGATTCAGATTTACGATCTGCTGCCGGTCGGCGACACCTTGTTCATCAGCAGCTATACCGGGGGCCACCTCGATACTTTCAATACTCGAAGCGGTGAAAAAAAGCACCTCGGGAGCCTCACCGAACTGGTCGGCTGCGAACGCATCCCCTGCCTCGTCACCGCCCCCAACGGCAAAATTTACGGCGGGGCGATTCCGGTCAAGGCGAAACTCGGCGGGGCGATCGTCGAAATCGACCCGGCGACGGGAAAACTGCGTTGCTGGAAAGATGTGGTTCCCAAGCTCAGCATCCCCTGCGTGGCGCCGGTCAAGGCGAGTCCGCTCATTTTCGCCGGGACTTCGACCGCCGGCGGCTCCAGTGCGATCCCCGAGGCCAAAGAGGCCTGCGTGTTGCTCTTTGACCCCGAAAGCGGCAAAGCCGTCTGGCAGGGGAACCCGCTTCCCGGCGAAAGGACCTACCATTTTGCGACCGCGACGCCGTCGGGGCTGATCTGCGGGATCGGGCTGTCGAGCCGGGGGTACTATCTCTTTGACCCCGTGACGCGACAGGTCACCGCGACCGGCAAACTGCCGCCGGAGGGTGCGCTCCGGCTCTGCCGCCAGGTCGCGCCGGACGGGCGGGTGATCGGAGTGGCCGGGGATGCGCTCTTTGCCATCGACCCGGCTTCGGGCAAGCTTGAAATCCTCGGCCGCCATCCGTCGCTCGGCAAGATCATCCACCAGATCTGGCTGTCGCCGCAGGGGGAACTCTTTTACGGCTCTCAAGGGGTGCTGTACCGGGCCCGGTTGTCGGTGACGCGAAAATAGCAACCACGGGACGGGGGCCGGAATCAAGCGGCGTTTCGCCGCAAAGCGGCCAAGCTCTTACTGCTGCGGTTTCGTGGTTTCATCTTTGCGGTCAGAGTGGAAAAAACCGGCCAGCCAGCGTTTCAGAAAAAGACTTTTCCGTTTGGGAAGGGCGCCGCTTTGCTCTTTGGCTTCGCGGCAGGCTTTGATCAGGATTTCGATGTCCCCGAGCTTTTGCCATTGCGGCGTTCCGCAGAGCCGGATCGGGCTTTGCGAGCTCAGGATTCCTTCTTGGTAGAGTTCAACAATTCGGCTTGCTTTCACCGGACCCCAGCAAGTCCGGCCGTCATCAAAAAAATACTTTTCCATACATCCCAATGCATCTCGTTCGCGGACGGCAACTGCCTCCAAGTTCCGTCCCCGGCAGTAATATAATCACAAAAAAAATGATTGCAATCGCGATTGCAACATTGGTATGGAAGTTTTTGTAAAAAAGCCCGGCGGCGAAAAGCCGGGCGGTGCAAGCTCCGAATTCATTGACGGTTGAAGTGTTTGCCGGATTCTTGCCGAACTCCGTCCGGAAGAATCCGGAAGAACTTTATCCCCGGGTGAAATCCGATTTGTTCATGATCAAGCCGTAGGCGAGGTTATCGGATTCGAGCGACACTCCGATCCCCCGCAGGTCGCCGTAGTTTTTCAGGATCAAGCCGCCCTGATAGCGGTCGAAGAGGCGGTCGACTCCGGCCGCGATCACCGCCGGATCATTGGTCGGCATCACCTTCTGGATGTCGACCGGCGACCACAAGGCGGCGTGGTGTTTTTCCAGGAGCGGGCGCAGAAATCCGGGGTCGTAGACATCCGGCTGGTCGAATTGGAGGCAGTCGACGCCGGCGGTCAGGAGGCGCTCGACGATCTCCGAATTCTGGCCGCAGGAGTGCATGAATACCTTGATCCCGGCGTCATGGAGCATGCCGAACAGATCGGTGTACAGGTCTTTGAAAAATTCATCCCACATTTCGGGCGAAAAGAGCAACCCGGTCTGGGTGCCCATGTCTTCGTGGAGCATGTAGCCGTCGGCTCCCGAGGCGGCGGCGATGGCGATCACTTTTTCAAAAAACGGCCGCAGCTTGCGGTTGAGGGCGTGGACTTCATCGGGGGCGAGCGCCATGTCCATCAGGTAGTTCTCAAGTTTGCGCAAATAGCGGGCGGTGCCGAATACCCAATTGTGGTGGGCCGCCATGTGGAATTTGTCGGGTTCGCGGTCAAAGGACGCTTTGAGCTGGGCTACGCAACTGTCGAAGTCGAGCTCGGGGATCGCGAAGTCGGCCAGCATCTCCCACTCCGGCAGCGCCTGCTGGTGAATTTCGCCGCCGAGGCAGCCGTCGACCATCCGCACCCAGACATTGCCCCAGAAATCGTCGTAGTACTCGAAATTCCCCTCCACCCAGCGCTTCGGCTGATAGCCGTGAAACGTATTGATGGCGGTGATCACCATGTCGTTGCAGCGGCCGCGGGTGAAGGTGATTCCCGGACGCGGCGCGTCAC
Organism: uncultured Victivallaceae bacterium; assembly: GCA_964599205.1. Lineage (GTDB taxonomy): Bacteria > Verrucomicrobiota > Lentisphaeria > Victivallales > Victivallaceae > JAVBUI01. Next base: position 146 of record CAZRFG010000176.1, on the reverse strand, counting down.
GGTGCGCGAGATTGGCGAGAATGATTTCTTTCGGCGTCATGACAAGCAATGCTCCTGTGTCGATTTGAAAATAAACTGGTCGAGCCAATTCCAAAAGTCCTTTCGGTCGCCCGGAAGGTTGGTTTTCCCGCCTGACCGGGAGCGAT
>CAZRFG010000175.1:0-7450 GCA_964599205.1 uncultured Victivallaceae bacterium | reverse complement strand
AATCCGTCGATCATCCGGCTCTACAAGGAGTTTCTCGGTGAGCCGGGCGGTTCGCTGGCCCACCATCTGCTCCATACCCACTATGTGAACCGGCAGAAGTAACGCTTCCGGTTGACCCTTCCCGCCGCCTTTTTCCCGTCCGGGGAAAAGGCGGTTTTTCTTTTTCGGACGGCCGCCCCGTCGTGCCGGATTGGCCATGGAAATAAAAAAATGACGATTTTCCCGAAAAGACTTGCTTTTTGATTTTTTTTGATGTATAATAACTCTATGATAATAAATCATACAGTAATCATACAGTTGGAGGTGTCATGTCCGTACCTTATCTCAAGCTGGCCGAGATGATTGAAATGCAGATTTTGACCGGGCAGTTAAGCGCCGGTGAGAAGCTGCCGTCGTTGCGGGAATTGGCGGAGCGTCATGAGCTCAAGCCCAATGCCGTTCAGCGCTCGCTCAAAGTGCTGACTGCCAAAGGGGTGGTCGAGTCCAAACACGGCGCCGGTTATTATGTCGCCCGCCGCAACGAGGGCCGCTCCGACCGGCCGCGGATCGCGGTGATCCACCATCGCGGCGAAGAGTTGAGCACCTCCACCTGCAGCGGTTTCGTGCTGCGCGGGATTCAAGCCGAGGCCGAGCGCCGGGAGGCTTCACTGGTGATCCACTACGGGGTGTCGCTCGGCATCCGCGACGGCCAGCTTGAGCAACTGCTGGAGCATGCCCACCGCGAGGCCGACGCGATGATTCTCCTCGGCGCTTTTGACATGATCCCGCGTTCATTCAACTGCAAAGTGCCGATGGTCGGGGTGATGATGCAGCAGAGCTGCCGGCAGCAGGCGTCGCTGGTCGATCTCGACCCCTTCACCGCGGCCGAGCTGGCGGTCGATTATTTTCATCAGGCCGGGATCTCCAGAGTCCGGGTTCACGAGTCGGCGCTCTGCTACAAGAATATCCGGGTAGCCGCCTTTGTCAACGCCTGGGACGGCGAAATCGAACTGATCCGCTGCGACTGGCCGGTGACTTTTTACGACGACTTTCCGGAAGATTGCGGTTACTGGTTCGAGAACGGGGTGCTGGCCAATGACTTCGCCCGTCACTTCCGGTCGCTCCACCAGGCCGACTTCGCCCGGCGGCGGCGGGTGATTTCGCTCGACGGCCGCTCGCTGCTGATCGATTCCTATCTGCCGATGAATTCGATCACCCCGGATTGGGAGGATATTGGGCGGATTGCGCTCGACGAGGCTTTCCGGCGGCTCCGCGAACCCGGCGGCGGGATGCGGCGGATCCATGTCAACGTCAACTTGAAACTGGTTCAATGAGTCAACCATTCCGACTTTGAAGGAGGTTCCCGATGATGCTTTCCTGCATGCGTGCGAAAGTCGTTCCGGTTTCCGGGCCGGAGCGTGCGGCAACGGTACGGTTCACTTTGATCGAGCTTCTGGTGGTGATTGCGATCATCGCCATCCTGGCCTCGATGCTGCTGCCGGCGCTCGGCAAGGCCCGCGACACCGCCAGGGCGGCCGGGTGCCTCAACAACCTCAAACAGCAGGGCGTGGCGGTTCAGATGTACGTCGGCGACAACAGCGACTGGCTGCCGATCGCCAAAGGCGACACGGTCAACGGCTATGTCGGCTGGAAGTTTCAGCTGCTGATGTACACCATGTCCAAATCCTCCTACGACAATCTGACCTACCGGCAGAAGAAAGAGATTCTCTCCAAGGGGGTTTTCGCCTGCGGCAAGGAGCCGCGCGAACTCTGGTACAAGGTCATCACCTCCCAGGACGAACGCGACTCCTACACCGGCGGTTATGGCTGGAATTACTATTTCCTCGGTTATCAATTCGATTCCTCGAGTCCGAAACTCAACTACCAGCGACTGGGGCGGAACCGCAAAGTCTCGAGCACCATCGCCAGCGGCGACACCAGCGATCGCGGCACCACCGGCACTCACGCCGCCTTGCTCTACAACGGTTATGATTGCAGCATGGCCGGGGTCGCGGGGATCGACAACGTCGGTGACCGCCACAAAGGAGGGATCAATGTTTCGTGGCTCGACGGGCATGCTTCGGCGATGGCGCAGTACCGGCTGTTCTGGAGCCGCTGCCGCACCGCGGCCAGCAATTACTGCTATTACTACTTCTACCGCAACGGCGAAGATATTACCGTTCCGCCGACCCTCTGAAGTGTCAGCGCAATAGAGACTCTTTTGGTGTGATCCATTTTTGAGTGGATCACTGGATCAGATTTCGAGGGAAAAAACTTGTTTTGACAATGAAAGTTTGCTATAATAGACCATTGTTTGATGACAAGGAGTTGCCCGGAATGCTGAAATCCATCCCCCCGTCGGGGCATTTGAAAACCGCGACGCCGTTGACCGATTATCTGCGGGCGCAGATTCTGGCGGAAGTATTTCTGCCGGGAAGCCGTCTGCCGTCGGTGCGGACATTGATGCGCAAATTCGATCTCAGCTACGGCACCGCGATGCGCGGAATCGACGAATTGTGCGAACAGGGGTTGCTGGAAAAACTGCCGCGCCGGGGCATTTTGGTGCGCCGTTCCGCTTCGCTGCCGGCTCCCGGCGGCAAAGGGGTGATCGGGGTAATCACCCAGTTTCCCGACTTCAACGAAGCGCATCACGGCATGGCTTATCATGCGCTGATAGCGATCCAGAAAGCGGCTTACGACCTCAATTATCCTTTGCTGTCGATTCCGATTTACGGGAAATTCGATCAACTTGCCTGCCATCCGACGCTCAGCCGCTGCGACGCATTGATCCTGCTCTGCGAAGCGGACAGTATTCTGGATCGCTGGACGATGGCGGTGCCGACGGTGGCGATGCTGACCTGGGATGACTTCGAGGGCAAAATTTCGACCGTCGAAATCGATCCCTTTCATGCCGCCGCCCAAGCGGTTCGCTATTTTCAGAAATATCGGGTCAAGGAGGTGTCGGTGGTGACCGATCCCCGTCCGGTGTTTCATTGGCGTGCGGATATTTTTAAAGAGTGCTGGACGCGCGCCGGGGGCACGCTTGGCCCGTATTATGAATACCCCGCGGCGGCAACGCCCGAAATCGATTTCTGCCGGATGTCGCGCATGGGATATTTTTTTACTTCCGGTCACCTTTATGAGAGTCATGCCGAAGCGTTTACCGCGAAGACCGGGAGGCCGCTTCATACCGCGATCCGGGCGCTTACGGTCGACGGCAAGAACCTGATCATACCGAACTTTCAGCCGGTTCCGACCATCGCAATGGATTGGAAATGGATGGGACGGACGATTTTTGAAGAACTGGTGGCGCTGCTGGAAAATCCGCTGCGACAACCCCGCCGCATCTATCTTGCCGGAAAATTGGTTGAACCAACCCCATAAATTGAGGAGAAGGCGATAATGAAGAGAAGACGTTTCACCCTGATTGAGCTCTTGGTGGTGATCGCGATCATCGCGATTCTGGCGGCGATGCTGCTGCCGGCGTTGAACCGGGCCCGCGAAACGGCGCGGGCGGCGAGCTGCAAGAACAACCTCAGGCAGATCGGTACCGGGATGCTGCTGTACGCTTCGAGTTACGACGACTTTGTGGTCTACAGTTATGCCGGATTCAGTCCGTTTTACAAGCACGGTTTTTACCAGCTGCTGCCGTTCCTCGGGCGTACCGACCTCAATTTGCCGGCCGCGTTCAAACTGCCGGTCTACCAGTGCCCGAGTGCGAAGTGGAAACACTATTACAACAACGTGGTCAATTCCTACGGTTTCAACGTATCGGCCCTGATCGACGGCAGCGCCGCCTTTGCCTACGCCGCCAACGCCACCCAGGCCGCCGCCGCCGGAGGGATGCAGAAAAAAATCTCCAAGTGCAAACAGCCTTCGCGGATGTTCGCGACCGCCGACGGCCGGCTCAACATCAACGCCTACAACAATCAGTTCATCAACTGGAACACGGTTCCCGACGGCGGCTACAACAATGCGGCGATCGCCGACCAGTTGCTCGACATCACCGAGGATCCGCGGGTGCGCCACGCCGACTCCGTCAACATGGGCTTCTTTGACGGCCACGTCGAGGCCAAAAGAGTGCTCGGCCGCGTCGCCGGCGTCGATTCCGAATACAAGATGCTTGTCAGCGGTCAATGACCGATAAAAGGGAGAATGGATTATGATGAAGAAGATGGTACTGATGTTGTCCGGTTTCGCCGCCGCCGCGGTGCTGTACGGCGCGGACGCGCTGTGGGACGGGAACCTCGGCAAAGTTTCGCTTCGCGAAGGAGCCAAGCTCAAAGAAGTTTCGGCCAAGACCGACGACAAGGGGATGATCGAAGTCAACGCCAAAAGTGAAGGCGACAGCGTCACTTATGTCTGCATCCAGGTCGACGTTCCTCCTTTTAAAATCGGCGACAAGGCGCTTTCGCTGCGGGCGTCGAGCGACACTCCCAAGGACACCGCCGCCTTTTACGTCCGCGGCATCAGCGCCGACGGGCGCAAGGTGCTGAGCTATCAGCGCTGGGGCTCGCTTGCCGCCGAGCCCAAGACGATCGAACTCATTCCCGGCAACAGTGACGCGATGACTTGGGAAACCGCCGAGATCAAAGCGCCGCTGGATACCGAAATCACCAAGCTCTGGATCTACATCGGAGCCCGCGGCGACGCCAAGCCGATGAACCTCCACGTCGGCGACTTCAAGCTTGTCGAGAGCAAACTTCCTCCTCCGCCGGTCTCCGGAACCTTGCTCAAGGGCGAGGGTCCCGGCGTCGCGTCGCTGGAGAACAACGTGATCACCGCCAAAGCCAAGGGCGGGGCCAATGCGACCGAAAAGGACGTCACCTATTTCCGTTTCGAGCTTCCCTTCACCGGTGACATCACCGGCAAGAGCCTGCTCTTTACCGCTTCGACCGCCAATCCCGGGGTGACCGGCGCTTTTTACGTCCGGGGCTACAACGCCGACAAGCAGTGCATTCTGTCCTTTATGAGCTGGAGCAACCAGCTGGCCGCCGCGCCGCGCGACTTCGTGCTGACGCCCGGCAAGAACTCCTCCGGCCTGAATTGGGAAGCGGCGCTGGTCAAGCCGGACGCCAAGCCCGAGCTGGCCAAGCTTGAATTCTTCATCGGCTCCCGGGGCAATGCGCTCAAGGACTTCAGCGCCAAGATCGAGAATATCCGTCTGGGGGAGTGACCGCGGGTGCCGATGTAACCGCCGCCGGGTTTGCCAAACTCGGCGTCGGCGCCCGCTCCGCGGAAGTCCGGAGCATGATTGCCGCTCTGGATGCCAAAGGGAAACGCTTCATCCTGACCCGGCCGCAGGACCACGGTCCGCGCGGGTACTTGCTCTACACCGACGTCGAGTCGGGCGAGACCAAGCAGTATTTCAATCCCGAAAAAGTCCGGCAGGGCGACAACTTCGGTTCGATCCTGAGCTCGGCCGGCAAGTTCTACTATGATCAGGCCGGGGGGCACGTGCTGGAGTTCGACGTGAATTCCCGCGAGACCCGCTATCTCGGCAAGCCCGATCCGGCCACGGTCCACTTTATGGTCTATACCGAGGCCCCGGACGGAAAAATCTATCTGGGATCCTATCCCAACGCCGGGATCACCCAGTATGACCCCGCGACCGGCAAGTTCCGGGTCTACGGTTCGGTGGACAAGACCGAGAAGTACATCAATGAACTCGCCACCGACAAAAACGGCTTCGTCTACGCCGGGATCGGCACGGCGCGGGCGAACATCATCGCCCTCAACCCGGCGACCGGCGAAGTGCTGCCGATCCTGCCGGAAGACAAACGCAAGCTCGGCTCGGCTTCGGTGGTGACCGGCGACGACGGATACGCCTACGGCCGTTTCGGCGATTTCCAGGTCAAACTCCTCGACGGCAAGATCGTCGAAGCGGTGACCAAGGTTGCCAACGCCAAGCCGATCAAAGCCGCCAAATATGGCAACCGGCTGCCCGATTTCGGCGACGGTTCGCGGGTGGCGGGCCTCAACCTCTACACCAAAGAGGCGCTGGTCCGGGAGAAAGACGGCAAGCTCCGCACCCTCAAATTCGACTATCAGTCGGGCGGGCTTGACTTTACCAGCCTCGCGATGGGCCCCGGCGGTAAATTCTACGGCTCGACCAGCCACCCGATGCACTTCGTCGAGCTTGACACTGCGAGCGGCAAGATCGTCGACCACGGACCCAATCCGATTGTGTCCGGGGGGAACTTCTGCAATATGACGGCGAGTCCAGACAAGCTCTTTGCCTGCGAATACGCCGGGGGGCGGTTGTGGGTGTACGATCCCAAGCTCCCGATCCGGTTCGGAAGCAACGGACTGACCCAGTTCGGCGCGACGCCGTCCGAGCTGGCGGTGGCGGGCAGTTATCGCGGCGGCACGGTGTCGGCGTTGAATGCGCCGCCGATTCTTTTCTGCAACGGCGGGGGCAGCGGGGCGGAATTCCGTTTCCCGCTGACGGTCGAGGCGGACGGCGAGTATTACCTCAATTGCCAGTTCTTTGAAAACGGCAACTATGGAACGGTGAAGCTGGCGTTTGGGGGCAAGGAATTCAAGCGCAATCTTCAGAATCTGGTGGACCGTCCGTCGCCGATGGTGGCGCTGGGACCGTTCAAGCTCAAAAAAGGGACCAGCGATGCCGTTTTCACGGTCGACGCCAATCCCGGCGGCCGCGCCTGGTTCGGGATTGTCGGTCTGGCTTTGGAAAAAGAGGCTCGCCGCGACGCCGCGCCGGAGAAAGTGCCGGACAATCCGCAGATTCTCGGTCGCTGGAAGGATCTGGTGACCCGGCCGCGGGCGATCAATATTCATCCCGACGGCAAGCACGTGGTGATCGCCGGTTATGCCAATTACGGCCTCAATGGCGGCGGGTTCGGCATTCACAATCTGGCGACCGGGGAGAACCGGGAGATTTCGGGCTGGATGCCGGGAGAGAGCTGTATTGCGTTCCGATTCCTGCCGAATGGCGACATTGTCGGCGGGACCAGCAATGCGGCGCCGGGGGGAGGGTACAAGCAAGTGGATCAGGCTTCGTTGTTCCGGCTGGACTGGAAGACCGGCAAAGTCGCGAAGAAGCTGGAGTTGCCGGGGGTCACCGAGGTGGTGAGTGTGGAGGTCTGGAACGGCAAATTCGTGGCGGTGACGGCCAATGGCGAGTTGCTGGTGCTGGATCCGGAGACCTTTGCGGTGCTGGCGCGGGGAAGTGTGTCCGGGCTGGGGACGCCGCCGCGGAATGCGTTGCAGAAGAGTGAGGACGGGCGGCTGTTGCTGCTGCAGTACAATGGGATTCAGGAAATTGATCCGGCGACGTGGGCGGCGAAGCCGTTGGCGCAGGGCCAATTCGGGATTACGGCGGGGGGAGGGTGCCGCGACAATACGCTGTACTTCGGTTGCGGACGCGAGTTCGCCAAGTACCAGCTCCCGCCGAAAAAATAAAAAAAGCGCCGCAGGCTCAAAAAAGCGCGAAGCGCCAAAAAAAAGC
>CAZRFG010000174.1:0-7450 GCA_964599205.1 uncultured Victivallaceae bacterium | reverse complement strand
CAGCGCCCGGTAGTCGCAGCGGGCGCGCGAAAACGCTTCGCCGTCGACGTGCATAAAGAGTTCGACCAGGTGATCGAGGAGGTCGTAGCCGTAGATTTCGCGGAATTTCGCCGGCAGCGCCGGGGTCCAGGCGGTTTGGACGTCGAGGTGGCCGTGAAGGTAGTTGGGCTCGTCGGTGAAGATGCCGGGGACGGTCTTGCCGAATTCATCGCCGATCTCGCGGCGGTAGGCTTCGTGGGTGACTTCGATGAATTTCTCCACCGCGGCGGGATTCATGGTGTCGAGATAGGCCTGGCCGTTGAACCACGAGCTGGTCGGGAACGCTTCCTCGCTGATCGCGAGCATGGTTTCGCCGGGGGCGAGGCGGTCGCTCGCGGGGTCGAAGCGCCGGACCGCCGAAGCGGTGCGGCCGTCGAGCTTGGCGGCGAAGACCCCGAGGAGCTTGCCCTGCGGCCCGAGTTCGGGGAGTTCGGTCTTTTCGGCGAAACGCAGCCGGAGCTGGCGCTGGCGGAATTCGGGATCCTTGGTGACGATCCCCCCGGCGGCCCCGGAGGGCCAGCGGTCCTCGTCATAGAGCCAGGCCATCATGCCGAGCTTCTCCGCCTCGTCGATACAGGCGCGGACGCAGTCGAACCAGTCTTTGCTGAGATACTCGGTGTCGAGCCCGACCCGCGAGTGCATGAAAAATCCCCCCAGCCCCATCTCCTTGAAAAGCCGGATCTGGCGGCGAAGCTCTTCCGGCTCCAATTTGCCGTTCCACGCCCAGAAGGGCGCGCCGCGGAATTCGGACGGCATGGCGGCGACTTTTTGCAGCATTTTTTCGAGCATTTTTCTCTCCTTCGAGGGGTTCGCAATCGACTCAATGGTTTGCATTTGATTTAATATGCGATATGGTATTGAACAAAACCTTGAGGTTTTGCGAAAAAAAACAGCACAATCTGACAAAAATGCCGAACACCCTCGAAAAATACCTCAACTGGGCCAATTTCCACTTCTGCGTGTCGCAGGCGAAACACGACGGCAATTGCTCGATCGGAACCCACCGCCACGACGATTTCTTTGAGCTGGTGCTGGTCCGGCGCGGGCGGGGCACCCATGTGATGGCGGAGCGGCGGCTCAAAATCGGGCCGGGAAGCGTGTTCCTGATCGAGCCGGGGAACTTGCACAATTACGAGGACTGCGAAGGGCTGGAGATCTACAATCTCCTTTTCGCGCCCGGTTTCCTGGAGGGGGTGGCGAGCGACTTGTTGAGCTTGCCCAATTATCAGTTGCTCTTCAATCTCGCCGGCAACGACGGGCGAGCGAGCGGGTGGAATCTCCTGCGGCTGCCGGACGCCCATTTTCCGGAGGTGATTTCGCTCCTCGACGACATTCTGCGCGAACAGCACGAGCGGCAGCCGGGGGCGCGAAGCGCGATCATGGCCGATTTCTTCAAGGCGCTGCTGCTGCTCTGCCGCTACGCCATCCCCGCCGGGGGCGCGGTGGGGGGCTCGCACGCCTACCGCATCAGCCGCTTGCTGGCCGAGCTCGACCGCCGGATCGCCGAGCCGTGGACGCTGGCCGCAATGGCCGCCGAGAGCCGGATGTCGGTGAGCCTGATGCGCCAGCAGTTCAAGCTCCTCACCGGCGAATCGCCGCTCGCCTTCCTCCAGCGCAAACGCCTCGCCAAAGCGGCGGCGCTGCTCGAATTCGGCCGCCTCGGCATCGCCGAAACCGCGGCGCTCTGCGGCTACGGCGACAGCAACTACTTCACCCGCCTCTTCCGCCAGGCCTACGGCGTGACGCCGGGGCGCGCCCGCCGGAAAAAATAAAAAAAGTTGCAAAGCAATCAAAAAGAAAGGCATCGAAGATGCCCGGTCCAGACCACCGTCTGGTCGTGGTCCGGCGGCGAAACCGCCGGTCGCTCCGGCTCAACCGGAGCGAAAGTAAGCTCCGCAGGAGCGCGGAAACTTTTCATCTCAGCGAAAGCGCGGTCACGATTTTTCGAGCGCAGCAAGAAAAATCGTGACCTTCGCGCGTCGCTGTCGTTTTCCCCTGATCGATTGCGCTCAGTATTTTCCCATCAACTGCCGCTCCAACCAGCGGCAGGCGGTCTCGCGGGCGAAAGAGGAGAACACATGACCGTCGCTGTGCAGCAAAACCCCGAACTGGGGTTTCCCGTTCACTTCGTACGCATTGGGCGAAAGCGTCCGGTAATAAGCATCGACCACCGTAGCGCTGTCCAACATGCTGTTCGGAATGTCTCGCCCCTTACCCTCCTCGATGCCCCGCATGAAAAGGAGCGGACGCGGCGCGCCGAGCATGATATAGACCTGCGCTGAGTTGACGATGTTCTCCATCTCCATCGGTTCGCCGGCGAGGAATTTTTCCCGCCAGGACGGATCGGTCCAGAGTGCCGGAATGATCCGGTAAAGACCGCCGGAATTGACCACTCCCGCCTTGACCCGCGGATCGGTGCCCCAGAAGTGGAGGGTGTCCCAGCCGCCGAGCGAATGGCCGATGGAACCTACGTTGGCGCCGTCGATCCAATCGAGCTCAAGCAGTGCGTCGAGGGCCCGGCTGAGATCGGCGGGAACTTTGCCGCGGGTGTACTCCCAGCCGGGATGTTTCTGCTTCAACTCTTCCTGGTAAGCAGCCATGGTGCGGAAACAGTCTTTCTCGTCGGGTAGTGACGAGCGCTCGCCGTACCCACCGCGGTCGGGAATGAAACAGGCGAATCCGCGTCGGACCAGTTCGAGCGCATAGGAGCGATTTTCCCATTTGCGGCGGTCTTCCGGATTCTCGGGCGCAGTCAGCTCAACCAGTCGGGCCTTGCCGTCACGGTGGGTGGCATGAAGACAAAACACCAAGGGAAGTTTCTTCCCCTTCTCGTGTTCCGGCACCAAGAGATAAGCCGAAACCCGCTCGTCCTCGTCGACTTGGTAGGACACAGTGAAAAGCGTGAACCCGTTCTTTTTCTCCTCGTGGTCGAAACTGAGCTTGGGATCGACCTTCTTGGGCGCGGTTCCGGCGAGCTTGCCGTGGAAGAGTTTGAAGAAGGCGGCGTTTTCCTCCCGGGTCGGCATTTTTACTGGATTCGGCGATGCTTCCGCCGCGGTCGTCGGGCAGGCGGCGAAGATCAAAGTGCACGAGGCAATCAACCATTGAACCAATACCATTTTCATCACGCTTTCTTTGCAGATTACCATTTTTTCGGAACGTTTTCGACGCTTGCCCGCAGCTGAGTTCACTCTATTCACGGGACCGCCGCCGTCGAAGCTCAGTATTTTCCCATCAATTGCCGTTCCAGCCAGCGGTAGGCGGCTTCGCGGGCGAAGGACGGGAAGTCGTGGCCGTCGCCATGGAGCAGCACCGCGAACTGGGGCTTGCCGGCGATTTGATAGGGACTGGGAGGAAGCGCGTTGTAATAGGCGTTGACCACGGTGGCGCGGTCGAGCAGGCTGTCCGCCGTGTCCCCTTTGCCCTCGGCGGCGCCGCGCATAAAGAGGAGCGGGCGCGGCGCGCCGAGCATGATGTAGCCCTGCGCCGAACGGAGAATGCTCTCCATGCCCTGCATATCGCCGGCGGCGAATTTCGCGCGCCACGACGGATCGGTCCACAGCGCCGGGTCGATCCGGTAGTTGCCGCCGGAGTTGATCACCCCTGCCTTGACCCGGGGATCGGTGCCCCAGAAGTGAAGCGTGTCCCAGCCGCCGAGCGAGTGGCCGATCGCCCCGACGTTGTCGGCGTCGATCCAGTCGAGCGCCAGCAATGCGTCGAGCCCGCGGCTCAAGTCGGCGGGAACTTTGCCGCGGACGTACTCCCAGTCGGGATGCCTGGCCTTGAGCTCCTTCTGGTACGCCGCCATGGTGCGGAAGGGATCTTTTTCGTCCGGGAGCGGCGAGCGTTCGCCGTAGCCGCCGCGGTCGGGAACGAAGCAGACGAAGCCGCGCTTGACCAGCTCATTGGCGTAGGCCCGGTTCTCCCACTTGCGGCTTTCGGCGGCGTTGACCGGCGGCGCGTCGTGGCGGTTGACCAGCATGTCCTTGCCGATCCGGGTGGTGGGGTGGAGACAGCAGACGAGCGGGAGTTTCTTCCCCTTCTCGTGATCCGGCACCAGCAAATAGGCCGAGACCCGTTCACCCTCGTCGACATTGTAGGAGATGGTGAAAAAGGTGTAGCCGTCTTTCTTCTCCTCGCGGTCGAAACTGAGTTTGGGATCGACCTTCTCCGGCGCGGTTCCGGCGAGTTTGCCGCAGAAGAGTTTGAAAAAGGCGGCGTCATCCTGGTTGACCGTCATCTTGACCGGAACCAGCGGCGATTCCGCCGCCGCCCAGACCGTGCACAAGCAAACCAGCGTGGTGATCAGTTGCTTCATCACATCCTCACTTCCGCTTCAAATCGACGCATTCGTCGAGCTTGATCAAGGTCGAATTGGGGTAGAGGATTTCGGTCAGCCAGAAGAGGCTGAGCGTCCCGGCGTAGCGCGCCGCCGCGATCGACGACCCGTGGGTCGAGTGGCGGTAGCTTTCACCGACCCGCCAGACCGAGAGGGGGAGCGTCGGCGAGCAGTGGATCAGGAGATTCTTGACCAGATACGCCCGCAGCCGGGGCGAATCCTCGATGCCGTTGTTGCGGCAGTAGATCGCGGTGGCGACGTCGAGGCTGCGGCGGCCGCCCTTGTCGAACATCAAATAATCGTCGTCTTCGTCAAAGATATAGGACAAATAGGCGTCGCGCAAGTGCTTCCCGGCGAGCTCCGCACTCTCCCGGTCCGGCATCAGGCGGTGCATCTGAAAGAGCGATTCGGCCCCGAAGTAGTTGACCTTGGCCATCTGGGGGAGATATTCGCGGAGGTTGCGCTGCGCGATTTCGAGGATGGCGCGGTCGCCGGTCATCTGATAGTAGAGCGGCAGCGACACCATCGAAATGCCGTTGACCCATGCCTCGCCGCGTTCGACCCGGACGGTTTCCTTGAGCTTGCCCTTGGTGTAAAAGAGCCCGTCGTTGTAGCCGATGCCGTAGAAGCCGCGAGTGATCAGCTTGGGATTTTTGCCGAACTCCTTTTCGAGCTTGGCGACCCGCGCGTCGTCCATGTAAAAGGTCTCGCGCCAGTCGTAGTAGCGTTTGGCGGCGGCGAGGTATTCCTCGCGCAGTTCCGGGAACATCGCGGCGAATTCGAGGATGCCGATCATCGCGGTGCCGTTGTCGGCGACCCAGCAGATCCGGCGCTGTTCGCCGTAGCCCATCGGGAGCCCGCCCTCGGGGGTCTGGCGCGAAACGATGCCGTCGACCAGCCGCTGCGCCTGCCGGACCAGCTCCGGCCGGTTCTCCTTTTGCCCGATCACCGCAAAGGCGCGGGCGCCGTAGATGTCCGAAAAGTAGTGATGCGAAAAGCGCCCGTCGGCGTGGGTCTGCTGGAGTTCAAGGAGATGGTCGATGAGGTAATCGACGGTTGCTTTGACGTCGACTTTTTCGCTCCAGAAATCGTTGCCGGCATTGCTGTTGAGCGTGACATTCCAGAAAAATTCGGCGAAGTTGAAATCGGCCGGAATTTCCGGCAGCGTCAGCGGCACCGGCACGGTTTTGCCGGGTTCGACCGTCACTTTGGCGGTGGCCTGGGCGAGCTGGCCCACGGTCATCGCCACCGCCGCCTCGACTTTGCCCGGCCGGGGGTTGCGGACATACACTTTGGCGGTCAGCTGATTGTTGCGGACATTGGGCACCATGTTGACCAGCTGGGGCCGGTTGATCAGGTAATCGGCGGCGGCGGCGGCGAGGTCAAAGAGGTAGATTTTGTCCCAGTACGCCTCTTCCGGCAGGCCGAAAAGCGCGCGCGGCGGGTTCAAGTTGAGTTCATCGGCGGGGAGTACGATCATCGCCGCGACGCCGTTCCGGCGGCTGGCCAGGAGCGGAATCCGGCGTTCGGAGCGGGCCCGGACGGTCTGCACGAAACGTTTGTCGTCTTTTTCCCGTCCGGCCACCGGGGGCAGGGCGGGGATGGCGTCGAAGTCGCTTTCCAGTCGGTCGCCGCGGAAGCCGGAGAAGAGCGCGGCGGCTTCGGGGGTTATCATCAGCCGGGAACTTTCCTCCGCGGTCGCGCCGTCCATCGGGTCAAAGGCGGCGGCCGGAAGTTTGATTCCGGTGATATTGTAGGGCACGGTGAAGCGGGCGGCATAGCCGCCGCGGCGGGTGTCCGCTTTTTCCGGAGCGGCGACGAAGACGGGGCCGAGCCGGAGCGAGCCGCCTTTGTCCCACCACAGATGGCGGCGGGATAGGCCGATGGCGATGGTGCGGATGTCGGCCGGGTTGAGTTTGAGGTCGGAGCCTTTTTCGGGAGTCGGCACGGTTTCGCCCTTGAGCATGTCGTCGGCGTTGTCGGAAGCACCGCCGAAGTCGAAGTTGCGGCTGACTTTGCGGTCGTAAGCGATGAAGTCGGCGAAGCGGAGCTCGAGGTCGCGCGCGGTGCGGTCGAGCGGGGCGTAGCTGACGAACTGGTTGCCGTCCTTGTCGGTGATGTTGACCGAGAGGAGGTCGGAATCGGCGCCGCCGAGGGCGTTGAAGCACAAATACTGGTCGTCGGGCTTGATTTTGCCGGCGAGGTTGTCGATTTCGAGATAGAGCGAGCCGTCGCGGAAGTACTGGTTGGAGAGTTCGGCGAAGCGGGTGCCGTTCTCGGCCTGGTAGACGAGGAGCGTGCCTTTTTTGTCGCCGCCAAAGCGGTAATCGGGTTTTTCCCGCTTGGTATCCCAGTCTTCGAGCAGGGTCTTTTTGAGTTCGCCGGGTCTGGCGGGGCCGAAGTTTTCGCGGCTCATCACCATCAAGGCGCCGGTGTAGCTGCCGAGTCTGGCGGCCTCCTCGTCGGTGCATTGGCGGCCGGGCGGGATGATCACCAGCCGGTACTTGGCGAAATCGGCGGAATCGGCGATTTCGGTACTCATGGGGTATTTTTTGAGGGCGACTTCGAGGGCGTTTTCGAATTTCTCGGGTTGGCCGAGGATGAGGATGTCGGCCGCGGAAGCGGCGAGCGAGAGCGCGAGCAGCGCGCCGCCGAGTCGGCTTTTGGCGAGGTTCATGATGTCGATTCCTTTCGTACGATGGTGCGTTGTATAAAAAGTTGTTTCAAGCAGCGTGCCAATGCGTCGATACCCCGGTCAAGGGCCGCGCCCTTGCGCGGTTTCCAAAGGGCGCGGAGCCCTTTGGCGGTGTGCGAGGCAGCGCCTCGCCGTTCCCGCTCCGGGCGAAGCCCCAGCTCAGAGAGGCGGAACGAGTTCCGCCGCTGAGCCCGGCCCGAGCGACGACGCGAATGCGTCTGAGCGACGGTTTCCGAAGCAACACATCAACGGTTGCTTCCATCACATCAACCCTCCGTGCCTCCGTGCGAAACCTCCTCCCGGTATCCCGCGGGCGACGGTTGCCCTGCTTCGCTCGATGTCGTTCGCCGGTCACTTCGTGACCCGGCTGCCGACCT
>CAZRFG010000173.1:0-7460 GCA_964599205.1 uncultured Victivallaceae bacterium | reverse complement strand
AGCGGTCGCAGATGATTCCCTTGTGCTTGACGCGCTTGTACTTGCCGCAGTTGCACTCCCAGTCGCGGGTCGGCCCGAAGATGCGTTCGCAGAAAAGGCCGCCTTTTTCCGGCTTGAAACTGCGGTAATTGATGGTCTCGGGGTTTTTCACCTCGCCATGCGACCACGAACGGATCACCTCCGGCGACGCGACGTTGATCGAGACGGCTCCGAACGAAGTTGCGGCAGTTTTGCCGAGCAACTCCCGATAGGCATGATTATTGTCAATCACGGTAAAATCCTCCGTTACTGATTATCCACAGATTTCTTGACGGTGCGGATGTCCAGCCCGAGGCTCTGCATTTCCTTGAGCAGCACGTTGAACGACTCCGGCCGGCCGGCTTCCAGAATATTCTGGCCTTTGACGATCGACTCGTAAATCCGCGCCCGTCCGGTCACGTCGTCGGACTTGACGGTCAGCATTTCCTGGAGGTTGTACGCCGCGCCGTAGGCTTCCAGCGCCCAGACTTCCATTTCCCCGAAACGCTGACCGCCGTGCTGCGCCTTGCCCCCGAGCGGCTGCTGGGTGACCAGCGAGTAGGGGCCGACGGCGCGGGCGTGGATCTTGTTGGCGACCAGGTGGTCGAGTTTGAGCATGTAGATCTGGCCGACCATCACCCGCTGGTCGAAGCGGTCGCCGGTGCGCCCGTCGAAGAGATCGGCTTTGCCGTCGTAGACGTATTCGCCGTTGTCGCCGCGGCGGAAGCCCCAGTGATAGTTGACGCCTTCCTTTTTGGCATGGACGTCGTTGGCCTTTTCCATCAGCTCGATGATTTCGGCTTCGTGAATCCCGTCGAAGACCGGGGTGGCGACCTTGATGCCGAGCATCTTGGCGGCCCAGCCGAGGTGGGTTTCCAACACCTGGCCGATGTTCATGCGGCTCGGCACGCCGAGCGGATTGAGCACCAGGTCGACCGGGGTGCCGTCGGCGAGGAAGGGCATATCCTCGATCGGCACGATCTTGGACACGATACCCTTGTTCCCGTGGCGGCCGGCCATCTTGTCGCCGACCTGCAGCTTGCGCTTGCAGCCGACGTAGACCTTGACCCGCTTGATCACGCCGGGGTCGATGCTTTCGCCGACTTCGAGGCTCTGGGAAGAACGTTCGCGCTCGCGTTCGTTCTCTTCAAACTGCGGGATGAATCCGGCGATGGTTTCGGCGATCCGGGTTTTGAGTTCGCAATCTTCCATCGACCAGTTGGCGTAACGGGCCGCGAGCTTCTGGATCGAGCTCTTGGTGACCTTGCGGTTCTGGCTGATCAGCACGGTTTCCTCTTCGACGCCGGTGTCGAGCACCGGGTGCGGCAGCTTGATGCCGAGCATGAAGTCGGACAGCCGGTTGGTCAGGTCGTCGACCAGCCCGTTGTGGATTTCGCGGTAGTTGTCCTTGAGCAATTTGGCCTGGCGCCGGGCTTCGGTCTTGGTGAGGCTCGGCCGGTTCGGGTCCTTGGCGTACTCGATCCGGATGTCCATCACGATCCCGCCCTTGCCGCTGGAGACGACCAGACTGGAATCCTTGACGTCGGCGGCTTTTTCACCGAAGATCGCGCGCAGCAGCCGCTCTTCCGGAGCCAGCTCGGTTTCGCTCTTGGGGGTGATTTTGCCGACCAGGATGTCGCCGGGCTTGACTTCGGCGCCTTCGCAGATCACGCCGCGCGAGTCGAGGTTGCGCAGCGCGTCTTCGCTGACGTTCGGAATGTCGCGGGTGATTTCTTCCGGCCCGAGCTTGGTTTCCCGGCTGGTGATTTCGAATTCGTCGATGTGGATGCTGGTGTAGACGTCTTCCTTGACCAGCCGTTCGCTGACCACGATGGCGTCCTCAAAGTTGTACCCGCACCACGGCATGAAGGCGACCAGCACGTTGCGGCCGAGCGCGAGTTCGCCCTTCTCGGTCGAAGCGCCGTCGGCGAGCACGTCGCCGGCCTTGATCACCTGGCCGCGGCGGATCACCGGCTTCTGGTTCATACAGGTGCCGGCATTGCTGCGGAGGAACTTGTTGAGCTTGTAGACCTGCACCTTGGACGGCTCGGCGGTCTCCGCGGGGAGCTTGCCGTCGACGGTGATGACGATGGTCCGCGAAGTGACTTCGGCGGCGATCCCGTCGGCCTTGGCGACCACCACGGCGCGGGAGTCGCGGGCGATCCGCTCCTCGAGGCCGGTGCCGACCAGCGGCGAATCGGTCATCAACAGCGGCACCGCCTGGCGCTGCATGTTGGCGCCCATCAGCGCGCGGTTGGCGTCGTCGTGTTCCAGGAAGGGGACGATGCCGGCGGCGGCGCTGACCAGCTGTTTCGGCGACACGTCCATGTACTGGACGGTTTCGCGCGGACGCTCGCCGGATTCGCCGTAGTGGCGGGTCATGATGGTTTCGCGGATGAAGCGGTTGTTTTCATCGAGCCGCGCGTTGGCCTGGGCGATCACGAACTGTTCTTCGCGGTCGGCGGTCAGGAAGTCGATCTGGTCGGTGACCTGGCCGTCCACCACCCGGCGGTACGGCGTTTCGAGGAAGCCGTAGCGGTCGATCACCGCGTAGAGCGAGAGCGACGAGATGAGACCGATGTTCGGACCTTCCGGGGTTTCGATCGGGCAGATCCGACCGTAGTGGCTGGAGTGGACGTCGCGGACTTCGAACCCGGCGCGGTCGCGGCTCAAACCGCCCGGCCCGAGGGCGCTCAACCGGCGCTTGTTGGTCAGTTCGCTCAACGGATTGGTCTGGTCCATGAACTGCGACAGCTGGCTGCGGGCGAAGAAGTCGCGGATCACTCCGGCGAACGCCTTGGGGTTGATCAGCTTGCTGGGCAGAATCGAAATTTCTTCGTTGCTGTTGATCAAAGTCATGCGTTCGCGGATCACCCGCTCGGTGCGGAGGAGACCGGCGCGGCACTGATTCTGGAGCAGTTCACCGACGGTGCGGACGCGGCGGCTGCCGAGATGGTCGATGTCGTCGACCTGGCCGCCGCTGTGGCGCAGCCGGATCAGTTCCTTGGTCGCCGCCATCAGGTCCTCGGGACGGAGGATGCGGTCGGTGATCGAGGGATCGAGCTTGAGGTGCTCATTGAGCTTGTAACGGCCCACCGCGCCGAGGTCGTAGCGGCGGTTGTCGAAGAACAGCCGCTTGATCAGCTGTTCGGCGTTCTTGACGTTCGGCGGGTCGCCGGGACGCATCCGGCGGTAGATTTCCTTGAGCGCTTCTTCCTGGTTGCGCGACGGATCCTTGCGGAGGCAGCCGATGATGTAGTGGTCGCCGTCGGCGACGTAGGCGAGCTCGACGCTCTTGACTTCGTTTTCCTGAAGTTTCTTGAGGTCGTTCTCGGTGAGCTGGGTGAGCTCATTGACCAGCAGCACGTCGTCGTCGGAGGTGATGTCGTCGACGGTGTAGTAGCCGGTCAGGTCCTTGAGCTTGAGCAGGCTCGAAACGGTGTGCTGTTTGACCTCGTAGACGTTCGAGAGAATATCCCGGTTGGTCTCGTAGCCGATCGCCCGCAAAAAGGTGGTGATGTAGAACTTGCGGCGGCGGCGGCGGCGATCGAGATAGATGTAGATATAGTCGTTGATGTCGAACTGGACGTCCATCCACGAACCGCGGTCCGGAATCACCCGGTAGGAGTACAGCGTGCGGCCGGAGGTGTGGCGGGTCTTTTCGAAGCAGATCCCCGGCGAACGGTGGAGCTGGCTGATGATCACGCGTTCGGCGCCGTTGATCACAAAGGTGCCGGCTTCGGTCATCAGCGGGAGGTCGCCCATGTAGACGCGTTCGGGAATTTCGGTGCCGTTGTGGCGGAGCACGAAGTCGACGTAGAGCGGCGCGTCGAAAATGCGGCCGTCCTTGATGCAGTCCACCACTTCGTACTTGGCGTCGCCGATCGCGTACCCGGCGTACTCGACGACGATCTGCTTGTCGAAATTCTCAATCGGGAAGATTTCGTTGAAGACTTCGTTGAGTCCCTGGTTGAGACGCTCGGGCTGGGGAACTTCCCGCTGCAGGAAGTCCCGGTACGAGTCGAGCTGAAGCCCGATCAGATCGGGGATCGCCAGCACGTCTTTGAGTTTGCCGAAATTGATACGATCGCTCATAACTCACCATTCTTATGTTAGAGTTGTCAATTCATCGAATATGGAAACCGCCTCGAGCGGCGGGAAACTGCGAAAATCCAAAAAAAAACCGAAAAAAAACGGTCGCCGGGCCGGAAAATCACTTCCCCGGCAACGGAAAAGCCCCGAACTCAAAAAAGCACCCGGAAAGGGCTGCCGTTTGATTCGGAGCTGCCGACCCGACCGGAGCAAAATACCACACTCCGATCGGTTCGGACTTTGGTCGGGACACGAAACAACGGCGGAAGGCGAAAATCGACCTTCCGACCGTTGTCTGCAAGCTCAAAGTTACTTGACTTCGACCTGGGCGCCGGCTGCTTCGAGCTGGGCCTTGAATTTGGCTGCGTCTTCCTTGTTGACGCCTTCCTTGACTGCTTTGGGGGCGGCTTCGACCAGATCTTTGGCTTCTTTGAGGCCGAGACCGGTGATGGCGCGAACTTCCTTGATGACGGCGACTTTGTTTTCGCCGAAGGACTTGAGAATGACTTCGAATTCGGTCTTTTCTTCGACCGCTTCAGCCGCGACGGGGCCGGCGGCGGCGACGGCGACCGGAGCGGCCGCGCTGACGCCGAGGCGTTCTTCAAGCGCTTTGACCAGCTTGGAAAGTTCCAGAACGGTCAAGTTCTCGACGTAGGAGATGAATTCTTCCATTTTCGCTTCGTTGGACATGATTGGATGTCTCCGTATTTAGAGTTGAATTACTGTTGTTCGAGTTTCTCTTTGTAGGCATTGACCAGGTACGCCAAATTGCGCGACGGTCCCTGAAGGACGCCGAGCAGCATCGCCTGGAGCACCGCCTTGGACGGCAGCGCGGCAATGTCTTTGACCTCGTCCGCCGAGAGAAGCGCCTGTTCGAAATATCCGGCCTTGGGAGCGACGCATTCGATCTTCTTGCCGAAGTCGACGAAGACTTTCGCCGGCGCGCCGGGATCGCCCTTGCCGTAAACCATCGCGGTTCCGCCGGCGAGATCGAGTCCGGAGAGTCCGTCGATCTTGAGCAGTTCGCCCGCCTTGTTGATCAGCGTGTTCTTGAACACTTTGAGCTCGGCGCCGAGGGCGTTGAGCCCGCCGCGAAGTTCATTCGCCTGCTTGACCGACAAACCGGAGAAGGAGATGAAGTAGACATAGTCGGCGTCAGCAATCAGATCGCCGATATGCTTTACCAGATAGTGCTTTTCAGTTCTCATTCTTTGCCCTTCACAAGTTCTTTGGTGTTGATCTTGATGCCGGGGCTCATGGTCGAAGAGATGGTGCAGCTGAGGAAGTAAACGCCCTTGGCGGAAGTCGGCTTCGCTTTGGTCAGCGCATCCGCGACCGCGTCGAAGTTGCTCTTGAGCGCTTCGGCGCTGAACGACAGTTTGCCGATCGGCACATGGACGCAGCCGCCGCGGTCGGCGCGGAATTCGGCGCGGCCGGCTTTGGCTTCGCGAACCGCGACGCCGGTCTGGTCGGTGACCGTACCGGTTTTCGGGTTCGGCATCAGGCCGCGCGGACCGAGCTGACGGCCGAGGGGACGGACCAGCTTCATCGCATCCGGGGTGGCGATCAGGACGTCGAACTCAGTCCAACCTTCCTTGATCTTGGCGACCACGTCTTCGTAACCGACCAAGTCGGCGCCGGCGTCCTTGGCATCGATCGCGGCCTGGCCGTCGGCGACAACCGCGACGCGAACTGCTTTGCCGGTGCCGGCGGGGAGGGCCACCGCGCCGCGGACGGTCTGGTCCGACTTGCGGGTATCGACGCCGAGCTTCAGCGCCATTTCCACGGTTTCGTCGAATTTGACATGGGGCATCGCTTTGAGCATTTCGAATGCTTCGACAGTGCCGAAGCGCTGCTGCCGGTCAAAGGACGCCTCCTGGTTCTTGTACAGTTTGCTCTTATGCATCGATCACCTCAATTCCCATGCTGCGCGCGGTTCCTTCGATGATCCGGATGGCCGCCTCTTCGCTTCGGGCATTGATATCATCCTTCTTGATCTTGACGATTTCACGAATCTGCTCGCGGGTGATTTTACCGGCGACGTCGGTTCCGGGCTTTTTCGAGCCCGAAGCCAGACCAGCCGCCTTTTTGACCAGCACGGAGGCCGGCGGCGACTTGCAGATGAACGTGAAAGAGCGGTCCTGATAGACCGTGATCACGACCGGGATGATCATGCCACTTTGGCTTTGAGTGGCGGCATTGAACTGCTTACAGAACTCCATGATGTTGCAGCCGGCCTGGCCGAGCGCCGGACCGATCGGGGGCGCCGGGTTAGCGGCTCCGGCCGGAATCTGCAACCGGATCAGGCCTGTAACTTTCTTTGCCATAATTGATCTCCAATTTTCGACTCGAGGTGGTCAGGTCAGGCAGGTGGCCTCCCACATCGAATCCAATGGCTTTACCAATAAGTACCGAGCGCGGCGTCAGACGCTGCGATCGACCTGCCAGAACTCCAATTCAACCGGGGTGGAGCGTCCGAAAATCGAAACCAGCAAACGCAGCTTGCCGCGTTCGTTGTCGATTTCCTGAATGACGCCCTCGAAATTCTCAAAAGCGCCGTCCTTGATGCGGACGGTTTCGCCGATTTCAAATGCGATTTTGGGCTTGACTTCGGCCTCGCCGCGGCTCTGGCGGAGAAGGTCGGAGACTTCAGCGGGGGAAAGCGGTTCCGGGCGGTTGCTGCCGCCGAGGAAGCCGAGCACGCCCTGAACATTGCGGATGAAGTACCAGGCTTTTTCATCGATGCGGTGCTCGTCATCGTAAAGATCCATCCGGACCAGAATGTAGCCCGGGAAGAATTTGCGGGTGGTGGTGGTCTTCTTGCCCTGACGGACTTCGGAGACTTTTTCGGTCGGGATGTAGACTTCGTAAACCGGCATTTGGTCGCCGAGCTCAAGCTGGCGCAACAACGTTTCCCGAACCTTGTTTTCGTGGCCGGAAAGGGTGTGCACGACGAACCACTGACCGCGGTCGCGATTGTTTTCGGTATTGACACTCATATGCGAACAACCTGATTAAGACAACTTTCCGGTGGTGATGAGACGGATGACGACACGGGACACTTCGTCAACCCCGGCGACGAAAAGAGCAAGAACGGAAATAACCACAATTACCAGGATGGTGGACTCAAAGAGCTCGGTCCGGCCCGGCCAGGAACAACGGCCGAGTTCCCCCAGCGTATCGGTGATGAAACGGCGGATCTTGCCGGTCACCCGGTCGAATGCCGCAATTGAACCGGCTGCTCCCGTTTTCTGATCATTGTCCATAAGATCTTCTCTGCTTGATATATTGTATACTGGCAGGAGAGGTGAGGCTCGAACTCACGACCTGCGGTTTTGGAGACCGCCGCT
>CAZRFG010000172.1:3973-7565 GCA_964599205.1 uncultured Victivallaceae bacterium | reverse complement strand
CATGCGCATTTGTACGGCAAAACCAAATTCGGCCATGCCGACTGGGTCAGTCTGCCGTCCGCCGGGCAGGGCGGACGGAAGCCGTTGGCGCCGGCATTCGGCTATGTGCTATTCGATTTCGCCGAAACCGGTGACATCGCCACGGAACTTCGGGTGCTTACCCAATATACCGGAAAGGAACATCTGGAGTATCTGTTGCTCGTCACGATTCCCGAATCGAAGTGGCTGGCCTGGCTCGGCAGCGGTCTTATCGGGATCGGGCTTTTCCGGCTGGTCAAGAAAAAATAGGGTCATCGACGCATCCAGCCAGGAATGAGCGAAGTTGCGACCAGCACCGGCGATGAAATGGAAAGGGACCGATATCGCCCCTGTTGTTTGTTTGCCGCAACGAACCAGGAGAAAACGACGCCGGTCAATCTCCGCGATATGCAATGAATCCGGAAATTTCAACCGGAGTCGGTGAAATATACCCTCCGGGGTGTGGAGTTTTCGTTGAAACCCACCAAGGCTTAATGGAGTCATTGCGGTCATGAAGAGGTGAGCGCGGAGCCGATCCGCCATTGTCTTGTGCATGGGGAACCGACGGGCTGCTGTCACGAAGTCCTTTGCGGGGTCACGACTAACCGCCTCTATGGTCCCTGTCGTGGGACCAAAGCGATACCTTCCCGGCTGAAGGTGCATTGCGGTCACCCGCACCCCCGGCCGGCGAAAATCGCGCGGACTGATTTTCTCCGGAAGAAGTTTCCGAAGATTGCCGGGCTCAATACGGTCGGGACAACCGGGACCTAGTGTTCCGCCGCTCCGTCCGGTTTCTCCCCGGGCGGCGGGTGGTGATAATTCGCCGCCAGAGTTCCCTTGGCCAGCACTTCGTTGTCGGACTCGTAACTCTTGCGCGAGCCGCGGTAAAAAATCCCGATCGGAATTTCGTCGCCCCAGCGCAGCGCCAGCTCCAGCGCCTTCAGCTTGTCATGGCAATCGTGGTCGGCCGGAATCGGCTTCACCCGGTCCTTGTACCATTTGAAGGTGTTGACGCGGTTGAAGCTGACGCACGGCTGGAGGATATCCACCAGCGCCATCCCGCCGCGATGGGCGAATGCCGCCAGCATGGTCGCTTTGAGGTGCTCCGGCTCGCCGCTGAAACTTCGCGCCACAAAGGAGCACTCCTCGATGATCGCGATCGCCAACGGATTGATCGGCTGGAGCTTTTGCCCGTGGACCTGAATCGGAGTGACGAAGCCGATATCCGAGGTGGGCGAGGCCTGACCCTTGGTCAAACCGTAGACCTGATTGTTGTGGACGAATACCTTGACCCCGATGTTCCGCCGCAGGCTGTGGAGGAAGTGGTTGCCGCCTTCGCCGTACATGTCGCCGTCGCCGGAGAAGATCGCGACTTCGAGTTCGTGATTGGCGATTTTGATTCCGGTCGCCGCCGGCAGCGCCCGGCCATGGAGGCCGTCGAACACGCCGGCTGGGATGTAGTGCGGGAGTTTCGCCGCCTGGCCGATGCCGGAGACCAGCACCAGTTTGCCGGTGTCGACCGCCCCGCTCGCCAATACCTCCCGGAGGACTTTGAGAATGGAGTAATTTCCGCACCCCGGGCACCAGGAGGGCCGGGTATCCGCTTGGGCGACGGCAATCATAATTTCACCTCGCTGGTTAAATATTCCGCGGTAATCGGCAGCCCGTCATAACGGTTGATCCCGGCGATTTCCCGGCTGATGCCGGCCTCCCGCAGCAGGGCCCGCAACTGCCCGGTGGCGTTGCCCTCCACCGCGATCAAGCGTCGCGGCCGCTCCAGCAGCGGCTTCAGCCGGTCGCCCGGAAGCGGCCAGAGCTGCGAAAAGTGGATCATCGCAACTTTTTTGGCGCCGTCGCGGTTCATCGTTTCGACGTATTCCCGGCAGGCGCCCCAGGTCGAGCCCCAGCAGAGCAGCGCGACCTCGGCATCGCCGTCGCCAAAGACTTCCGGCATGATGAAGGATTCGAGGAGTCCGGCATTTTTGCGCAGCCGTTTTTGCTGCTGGCGAATCCGCGCGGCGAAGTCTTCGGTCAAGTGTCCCGCTTCATCGTGTTCGTCGCTGTCGCAGACGACCGCGACGCCGTGCCCGGGAATGGCCCGCGGCGAAACGCCGTCGGGAGTCTCCGCATAGCGGGCATAGGTACCGGGTTCTCCCTCAACCAAGCCGCGGTCGAGCGGCCGGTAGCGGTCATCCGGCTTCGCCGGATTGGTCTCGGCGTCCTGGAGATACTGGTCGGTCAGCATCAGCGCCGGAACCTGGAAGCGGTGGGCGGTGACAAGCGCGGTCCGGGTCAACTCATAACACTGTTGATGCGTTCCCGGCGCGTAAACGACGCGAAGGAATTCGCCGTGCCCGGCGTTGATCGCGAATTTCAGGTCTTCCTGCGCGGTGCGGGTGGGCATGCCGGTCGCCGGGCCCGGCCGCTGGGCCACCAGAATGAAGATCGGGAGCTCCATCATCCCCGCCAGCGCCAGCCCCTCGGCCATCAGCGCGAAGCCGCCGCCGCTGGTCGTGGTCATCGCCGGCACTCCGGCGTAAACCGCGCCGCAGAGCATATTGACGGCGGCGATTTCGTCCTCGGCTTGCTCCACCACCATGCCGTAGCGGTCGGCCGCCGCCGCCAGCCAGTTCAAGATGGCGGTGCCGGGCGTCATCGGGTAGGCGGTGACGAATTTCACTCCGGAAGTCGCGGCGGCGAGAGCGATCATCGCCGCCCCGGTCATCACCGTTTCCGGCGCCCGGACCGGTTGCGGCGGAGTCAAGCGGGTTGCCAGCGTCAAACCTTTCTGATATCCGGCCGCGGCGCAGGCGAGGTTCTTGGCGATGATTTCGTCACGCCCGGCGAATTCCCGCCGCAGCACTTTTTCCAGGAATTCGAGCGGATATTGCAGCATGCCCCAGATGGTTCCGGCGGCGACGGTATTGCCCATGATGTCGGCGCCGCCGCTTTGTTTGGCGATGCCGGTGAAGTCGACGGTCAGGGTTTCCGGCCGGTCTTCCAGGCCGTCGAGCAGGACGACCGCACCGGGTGCGGTGTGTTTCCGGAGGATGTCGAGCGCGGTCGAGTTGAGCGCCAGCAGCAGCTCCGGGCGCTCTTTCAAACCGAAGACGGGCTGATCGGAGAAGCGCAGATCGCACCAGTTGAGTCCGCCGCGAATCCGCGACAGATAACTTTTGCCGGCGAAGACCTCCAGTCCGGCGGCGGCCGCCGCTCCCACCAGGAGATTCCCGACCGCGACCAACCCCTGGCCGGCCTCTCCCGCAATTCTGAGATTGATGTCCATAAATCCTCCCGGTGAATCACCCCGAAGCAAGCTTGCGGGGTATTGAAGACTTCGTCCGCTCGCGCGGCCGATCGGAAAATTGACTGTCGGCGGCAAGTGACCTCGCTCAACCTCAAAAATGGATCCCCATTCCCGAATCGCTGCCGGAATGAGTCCGGTATTACCATAGACCGTCGAAGGCGGAATGCAAGTCGCGAAAAGCCGGAACGGCCTGCCGTCGCGGGTCCGGCGTCAGGCACCCGGCCCGGCGGGTCAAGCAACTTGATCGGGTTTACCGCCTTCGGCCAG
>CAZRFG010000172.1:0-3873 GCA_964599205.1 uncultured Victivallaceae bacterium | reverse complement strand
CAATGCGCTTGCCGGGCAAACCAGGGGAGGCCAAACGCGGCTCCGTTCCGTGCCGCGTTTGAGTCCGGAGTCAACCGGAGTCAAAATCCCGGCAAAACTTCGGACCCTACCGGATGAAATTGGTCCAGACCCGGTCTTCCTGATGCGGGAGTTCGACTCCGGCGGCCTTTCCGGCGGCTTGGTTTTGCAGCAGCCAGGCCAGGTTGCGGGCCAGCATCCGCATGGTCTGGAGGCCCTCGGCGTCTTCCCGCTGTTCCTCGGGACTGGTGCCGTGGGTGGAGTTCCAGTACTGCGACGAGGCGACCGGCATCTGGTTGATGGTGAAATATTTGTTGAGGCGGTCAAAGGTCGAGGACGCGCCGCCCCGGCGGCAGTTCACCACTCCCGCCGCGGGTTTGAACCGGAGATATTTCCCCGCCGCAAAAAAGAGCCGGTCGAGAAGCGCGCAGAGCGGGCCCGGCACCCCGGCGTAATACACCGGACAGCCGATCACCAGGCCGTCGCAGCTCTTCACCTTTTCCACCAGATTGACGAAAACTTCGTCGCGGAAGACGCAACTCCCGGTTTCGCGGCAGCGGAAGCAGCCGGTGCACCCCTGCATCGGTTTGCTGCCGATCTGATAGATCTCCGACTCGATGCTTGCTTCAGACAGCACATCGGCAATGGTCGAGAGCGACTGACAAGTGACGCCGTTGGCGTGGGGACTGCCGTTGATGAGGATGACTTTCATGATAAACCCCTTTCTATTGACGGGAGGACGGATTCTCTTTGCCGGTGATGCGCTCGACTTCGACTTCAAAAAAGAGGGTGATCGCCAGCACTTCGTCGGGCGCGGCGATCGGCCCGGCGGTGTAGTGGCGCATGAATTCGACCAGCGCGGTCCGCTTGGCGGCGGGGTCTTCGACGAAGCGGGCTTTGCCGGTCAGGATCAGCGAACGGTAGTGCGTCGTCCAGTGGGCGCTCTCGGCTCCGGCGCTGATGATTCTGGTCCGTCCGGCGTCGTTGATGAAGACCGAAACCTGCGGATGGCTTCGCAAGCAGTCGACCTTGCGCCCTTCGAGCGCGGCGTGGAAGACGAGTTTGATCCGGTCATTCTGATAAACCGGCGCGTAGTTCATCATCACCCCGTAGGGTTCGCCGCCGTCGATCATCGACAGCACCGCCGTGTTGTTGGCGTCGAGGATTTCGCGCCATATCGCCGGATCGGTGATTTCGCGGTTTTTCTTCCGCATCGGCCGGTCTGTTCCCATTTTTGCCCTCCCTGCTGGTGTTTCCCATAATATAACCCGCCCTGGCGGCAAGTTGCAAGGGCGCTTGTTGTAAATCCGCTTTTACCGGTCAAGTCTGCCGCGCGATTCCCGTCGCCGGATAAAAAAAATGCGAAAATTTTTATATCGGGTATTGACATTTTTTTTAAAATGAGCTATAATGTATCACAAAGCGTGGTACACAATGAATCATTTGAAGGAAATCATACCTTGAGCAACCTCAAAAACAGCTTCTCAATGCCGATGGTCGAAGCGATCAAAGCGATGATCGTCAGCGGAAAATATCCCGCGGGCTCGAAAATTCCGCCGGTCCGTCAACTCAGCAAGGACTTCAACATCTCGGTCGGCACCGCCACCCGCGGCATCAACTTCCTGGTCGAAAACGGCATTCTGGAAGCGCGGCGCGGGTCCGGAACCTTTGTCCGCAAGCTCACCGCGGTCCGGACCAGCCGGAGCCGCGAAGAGGAAATCAAAATCGCGGTCTTCATGGTCAGCTCGAATCTTTCGCAGTACTATTGCGCGCACGCCCTTCTCGGCGTCCAGGATGCGATCAAGAATTGCAATTGCACCATTCAGGTCCGTTTCTGCGAACATCAAGAGCTGACCTACGCGATGATGGAAAACGCCGCCGCCGACAATGACGGACTGCTGCTGCTGAGCGACTATGACCGCGCTATCAACGATATCCCGCACAATGTGCCGACTGTCGGCATGGAGATGCACCGCTCGTTCAATCAGATCAATTCGACCGTGACCATCGACCCGGTTGACGCGGCGGAACTTGCCGTCGGTTTTTTTCGCGAGCGCAAGCTCAAGCATGTCAAAATCTTTTCTCACGACGGGCCGCTTCACCGCACCCGGGCGACACTGTTCCAGAGCGAATGGAGCCGTTACGGCAGTTACGAGATCGTCGAGCTGGCCCTGCATGAAGAGGAGAGCGCGCTGGTCGACTGCGGTGATCCCGCGATCGGTTACCTCTTTACCGGCGGTTCCGCCGCCCAGGGCTCGGCATACCGTTATGCCGGGGCGACCGGGCGGATTCTGGCCGCCGATTATCACGTGCTGAGCATCGACGGCAAGTCGCTCACCGTTCCCAATTATCAGCCGATGAACACCATCGGCATCAGCTGGTATGAAGCCGGCATCGTCGCTCTCGAAGAGTGTCTGCGCCGGGTCCGCAATCCGGGGTCGCTGGCCCGCCGGATTTACCTTGCCGGCCAGCTCTACAGTTACAATCGGATTGTCAAAAGCCGAAGAGAATAAACGCTTACCTGCGAATAAACAAAAAAACCTTGATTGCGCCATTCACCGGTTGAAACAGTGCGGATGCATTTCTCCCCCGGCATACCCGCTCTTTTTCATCGCGCGACGGTTCGGGTGACGCTTCATCATCGTGTTTTTGATGATTCATTGTTAAGCCTAAAATCCGCCTGTCAGGCGTTTGGTGTATTCAACAAAACAAGGAAAAATCACCATGAAAAGAATGTTCACCCTGATCGAGCTGCTGGTCGTCATCGCGATTATCGCCATCCTCGCCGCCATGCTGCTGCCGGCCCTCAACAAAGCGCGGGAAAAAGCCAAGGCGATCGCCTGCGTGAGCTTCTGCAAACAGTTGGCGACCGCCGACGCGATGTACAGCACCGACTCCAACGATTTTGTCCTGCCGGTTCGCGACCTCAACCTCATTTGCTCGTATTATCCGGACATGGACGGCCACAAGCTCTGGATGATGGTGCTTGCTCCGTATGCGGAAAGCCTGTTCGTTCACAAAGGATTCGGCAAGGACCCGGGCCAGAACGGCATCATCGGCAATCCGATCTGTCCCGGCACCGACAAGGATCAGGGCACTCAGCTGACCTATTACAGTCTGCTATTTGACCTTCGCGGCGCGCAGGGGCGCTATCTCGGCGGCTTTACCCGCAACAAATACACCGGGTATCGCACCAGCACCACCGCCGATCAGGTGTTGAAAAAGTTGAATCAGGTCAGAAACCCCGGACGCAAAGCGATGCTGATGGAAGGCTACTACTGGGAATCGCAGAACGCCCTGAACTCCACCCAGTGGGACGGCCTTTACGGCAATTTCGCCTGGACCCGCCACAGCTCCGGCAACAGCAATCTCGCGATCAACTCGACCTTTGCCGATGCTCACGTCGCACCGATCCGGAAGGTCGGTTGGGGCAGCGATGTCGCCCCCGGCATCACGGTCGAAAACTACTACTTCCGGCTTGATGTCTAAGTCGTCCGGCCGGGTGGAAGCCGCGCCGCCGCGCCGGCTTCCGCCGTCAATCCCCAGAAACCGCCTTCCCCGGCACCGGCGCCGCCAAACCACACTGCGCCCCTGTGAAAACAGGATTTCCCGAGATTCAACCCAATTACCGGATCCTAAAATGAAGTTATTCAAGTTATGCAAATGGATCGCGCTGGCATTGGCTGCCGCACCCGCAATGGCGATTGCCGCCGTTCAGGGCGGGCCGCTCGAGTTCAACGGCGATTTCGAGGCAGGAAGCGATCAGGCCGGCATCCCGGCCAAATGGCAGGCCTACGGCGAAACCGTGCCGTCGTCCCAGGCGAACTACTGTTATTCGGCGGTCAAACCCGACGG
>CAZRFG010000171.1:0-7592 GCA_964599205.1 uncultured Victivallaceae bacterium | reverse complement strand
ACAAAGTCGATCCCCCCGCCGGCTTCGCCGCCGAAGGCGAAGACTACATCAACGAAAAAGGGGGCTCGGTCGAAGTCCGCACCGACAAGATCGGCGTCCACCAAAAGAGCATTTCGCACTGGGACAAAAAAGGCCACGAGCTCAGCTGGAAGATCAATCTGCCGCAGGACGGACGCTATATCATGCAGGTGCGTTATTGCAGCAGCGGCCCCGCCATCCGCACTCTTTCGATCAACGGCGAAAAGCTCGGCAGCTTCACTTTCCCCGGCACCGGCGGCAACGGCGGCAGCGGCGCGGATTGGGATATCGCCCCGGTCGGCAAGGCGGGCGGGCAGATGGTGCTTGAGCTCAAGGCCGGCGAACAGCTGATCACTCTGGCCAACGACGAGGGCGGCATGATGAATGTCGATTACCTCACGCTGGTGCCGGTCAAAAACTGAAAGATTGTTTTCCGATCGATTTCCCCGGCTTGCCGAAATGGCGGGCCGGGGTTATATTTTATCATCATCAACGGGGAATCGCAATGAAACGAATGATGTTCGGGATGTTGCTGGCGGTCACGACGCTGGCGCTGGGCGCGGCCGATGCGCTCTGGGATATGGAAGCGTTGCGCAAAGCTCCGGCGAGTGTGCCGGTGACCGAGTTCAAGTTCGATTTTGACGTGCCCGCCAATATCCGTCCGGTATGGCTCGAGTCGGCCCCGTTCCACGGCAAGCCGGCCCGGGTTTTCGCCTGGTTCGGGATGCCGGAGAAGGCCGGAAATAAACCGGTGCCGGGGATGGTGCTGGTGCACGGCGGCGGCGGCACCGCTTTTGCGGGGTGGGTCAAATACTGGACCGACCGCGGCGTGGCGGCAATCGCGGTCGATTGCACCGGCAGCCGGCCGGTGGTTTTCGACGAGCGCAAAGATCCCCGGCTTCGCCACGACCGGGGCGGCGCGCCGGACAATTACTTCGTTTTCGAGAAAGACCTCGCCGACCAATGGAGCGCCCAGGCGGTGACCGCGGTGATCCTGGCCAACTCCTTTTTGCGCAGTCAGCCCGGCGTCGATCCCGACCGCATCGGCATCACCGGGATTTCGTGGGGCGGGTATCTCACCTGTCTTGCCGCTTCGCTCGACGACCGTTTCGCTTTTGCCGCGCCGGTGTACGGTTGCGGATTTCTCGAAAACACCTGGTTTGCAACGCCGCTCGGCAAGATGAAAGATGGCGACCGTGAACGCTGGATCGCCGCCTTTGACCCGGCGCGTTACCTGAGCCGGGTCAAAATGCCGGTGCTTTTCATCAACGGGCCCAACGACCGCTTTTACCTCCTCGACGCCTGGCAGCGCTCAAGCGAGCTGCCGCAGGGGAAAGTTTTCCGTTCGCTGCCGTTCCCCTTTGGCCACAGCCACCAGACCGGCCGCCGCGATGAGGTCGCGGTTTTCGCCGATGCGGTTTTCAATGCCAAAGCCTTGCCGCCGGAGATCAAGCTGACGATCCGGGACGGCGTCGCTCGCGCCGACTTCGCCCCGGCCGACGGCATCGTCCGCGCCGAGCTGATCTACACCGCCGAGGCCGGAGCCGCTGCGGAACGCAAGTTCCAGACCGTGCCGGCCAAGCTTGGCAGCGGCGTCGCCGAAGTCAAACTCCCGGAGGATTGCCGCGGCGGTTACCTCAATATTTACGATCAAGCCAATCATGTCTGGAGCAGTCGGGTGTTTCACCTCGATCCCAAATGAAAACTCCGGCGACAACGCCGCGCGAAAAAGCGGCCGACAATCTGGTCCTGCTCCCGGGCTCCAGGGCGGAGGATTACGCCGTTTGCGATCCGGCGATTGCGCCGATCCTCGCCGCCGCCGACGGTGAACACTCGGTGTGGGAGCTGCTGGCGCGGCTGGATTTGCAATATGAGCGCGCCGAATTGGCCGGGTTGATCCGGCTGCTGCGTCAGTTTTCGGCAAAATTCCGGGTGCGCTTTACCCGGAATGAGCTGGAAGCGGCGATCCGCAGCCTCGGTATCGGGCGCGGCGACCGGATTGTGCTCCATACGTCGCTGAGTTCGATCGGCGAAATCGAGGGCGGAGCCGAGACTTACTGCCGGGCGTGGATGGACGTGATCTCCGAAGACGGCATTCTGCTGATGCCGTCGTTCAATTTTCGCGACGAGCCGCCCAAGCCGGGTGAGCCGCCGTGGGTGTATGACCCGGCCGTCACGCCTTCGCGGAGCGGTGCGGCGACCGAGTGCTTCTGGCGTCTTCCGGGCGTGAAACGCTCATTTTCGCCGAGTCATCCGGTCGCGGGGTGGGGGAGGGGAGTTTGGGATTTGCTCAAGGATCACCATACCGGCGCGCCTTTCGGCGAAAATTCACCGCTGGCGCGGTTGGAGAAAATCGGGGGCAGGGCGGTGCTGGTCGATTGTCCGCGCGCCAACTCTTTTCACCATGTGGTGGAGCAGTCGCTTGAGGTCCGTTGCCTCGAACCATGCGGCATCCGGCTTCCGGTCCGGTTTCCGGACGGCTCGATCCGCGACTGTCCGACCTGGCGCTGGCGCTACGGCGTGACTTGTCCGGTCGGTGACCGGGGAAGGGAAATCGAGGAGATGCGCCGCCGTCGCCTTCTGACTTCGGCGGAGCTCGGCCGGGCTGAAGCGCTGATCTTCAGCCTGGCCGTTTGCCGGCAGGTCACTGCCGAACTGCTGACCGGCCCCGGCGGTTGCGCCGCTTGTCCCGCCGGTCGCGGGATTTGACCGGATCGCTTCAGATCGCGGTGTCTTTCAAAGTCTTGTTGAGCCAGATGTGGGCGTCTTTGATGGTCGTCGGGCCGTCGCCGTAGGGCGCGGTCAGCGCCTGCCGGTTGAAGGTTCCGGCGTGACCGTCGTAGAACAGCACGTTGGCCGCGGTGCCGCCATGGCGGGGCCAGGCGACGGTGCCGCCCTGAAGTTTGTAGAAATTGGTGTCGCTGCTGTGCCATCCGGCCTCATAGTAATAGGCGTCGGCGACCGCGAATTTGCGGCTCGGCGAGAGGATCTTGTTCATTTTCAGCATCTGGTAGTCGCCGTTGGGCCGGGCCGGGACCTGATAGCCGGAGAGCCAGGTATGGCCGTAGCCGCCGAGGACGCCGCGGCCGCCGTTATTGGTGGCCATCGGGTTCCACGGATCCCAGGTCGCTTTGTAAACCCAGTCCGAAACGCCGGTTTCGCTGATCGCGGAGGGACAGAGGGGAACTGCGGGAAGACGGATTTTGGCATCGGTGCCGGTCGGATCGGGACGGGAGAAAAGTCCGGGGGCGTAGGGATAAGATAGCCCGGTCCAGTAACTGTTGCTGACGCGCCCGGCGACAGAGAAGTTGTTGTTCGCCCAGATGCACGGGATGACAAACTCGTAATCGCCCTGATAAAGCTGGTCAGCGGTGCCGATCTGTTTCAGGACGTTGGTACAGCTGATTTTCTGGGCCGCCATCCGGGCTTTGTTCAGGGAAGGCAGCAGCATTGCGGCGAGAATCGCGATGATCGCGATCACCACCAGAAGTTCGATCAGGGTGAATCCGGTTCTCTTCTTCATCATCAAATCTCCTTATTTAGCGGTTGATTTTAACCAGGGCGAAACAATCAAAATTGGCGGTGCCGTCGAGCATCAGGCATTTCAGCCGGTGTTTGCCCGCGGCAAGTTCAAACGGCACCGGCACTTCCATCCAGCGCCATTCCGCGTCTTCGTAGCCGAAGCCGCCGGTGCTGCCGTAGCGGACCGCGCCGAGCTCCGGCGACGGCGAGCGGCCGTCGATGGTGAATACCCGGACGATCCGGCCGGTCGAGGAGGCGGTGCGGAAGAGCAAGCGGTATTGTCCCGGCTCGGCGACGGTGAAATCCCATTCCGCGAATTTGCCGGATTCACTCCAGTTGCTGCTGATTTTGCCGCCCGAGGTGCGATTGCGGTCGACGATGTCGGGCGGCGGCGAGGAGCTGTTGACCGCCGCTTCGGCTTCGATCAGGATCGCCGTGGCGGGGACTTCGAAATTCTGATCCAGGACCTTGGGCTCCGCAATTTTCGCCGGAGCGGCCTGAAATTCCGGTTTGCCGATAACGCCCGCCGAGGCAAAGGAGACCAGGTATTTGCCGGGGGCGAGCATCATTTCCGCCGGGGCGTCGCCGGGGCGGAGGGTGCCGCTCCAGCGGGTGCGGTCATTGGAGACGGTGTAGTGCACCGGCGACCGGTCGGACGCTTCGATCTTGATGGTCTGTTTGCCTTCGACGGTGTTTTCCAGTACGCCGGTCAGGAGTTCGACCCGGGAACCGTCGCCAAGGGTTTCGGCATAGCGCCGGAAGGGCACCTGCTTGCCGTCGAAACCGGTGACTTCGACCGGCTGGATGCTGATTTCGCGGGCCTGGCGCAGCGCCTGGCTTCCGGCGCGGTCGCGTTTGAGGAGCGTTTTTCCCTGATAGTTCAGCATGGTGCCGTTGACGATCATCGCGTCGGCGACTTTGCCGTCGCGGTCGAGCCGGACGGCGGCGGTGTCGGCGTCGGTGACAAGGTCGCCGAGGGTCGCGGTTTTGCCCGGATTACGGTTGAAGACGGCGATCACGGTTTCGCGGTTGTTTTTGGCGATCGCTCCGGCGGCTTCGGCGTTTTCGAGTTTGTGGAACTCGGCGGGCCGGGCGGCGGCGTTGTTTTTGGCGATCTCCATCGCGGCCAGGAATTCGAGATTTTTGACCGGGGCCGGATTGGCGGCGTTGATCGCCCACTCCGGCTGCGGGTCGGGCTGTAGGTCGACCGAGTAGCCTTGCACCGCCGGGATGTCATAGGCCTGACGGACGTCGAGTTTGGCATTTTCCGGCAACAGCATTTTGCCCTCGAGCTTGGCCAGCGGGCGTTCGATGGCAAAGCTGTTGCCGTCGGCGCGGGTCTCCGCCATTTTCCGGGTATGGCTGTGAAGCAGCCAGCGGAAGGTCGCCGGTTGCGGCGCTTCCAGCCGGTCGTCGACAAACACCCACGCGGGCTTGACGAAAAGCAGGCGGCGTTCGAATTTGTTCAATTCCCCGTTGTAAATCTTGGGCGCGGAAGCGTCGCCGGCGATGAAGCCGAAGCCGGGGGAATTGAAATCGGCGATCAATTTGCCGTCCGCTCCCGGTTTGACGAAGGCCTGTCCCTTGTCGTTGACCAGCACCGTATTGTGGGCGGAGGTCTGGGTCGAGTAGCCGACGAAGTGCTTGCTGCCGTACCAGTCGTAATAGCCGCCGTCGATCGCGAGCTTGTCGCCGTAGGCGTTGATCACGAAGCTGTTCTGGTCGGCGTGCTGGTGTCCGGCGAAAAACTTGCCGCTGTGGAAGCCCACCGCGACGTTTTCGCGGGCATCGGGCAGGAAGGTGTTGAAGGCCGCCACGCCGATGTGGGGATAGACGACCGACTGCTCGATTTCGACCGGCGCGACCGCTTTGAGATCGCCCGCCTCGGGCGAACCCGAGTAATAGAGCGCCTCGGCGTCGCCGGTGGCGGCGGCGAGTTTGCGGGTGAAGGGGCGGTTGACCGGGCCCATCGGGGCGTGGTTCGGCTTGCCGTTGTCGGCAAAGGAGATCTGGTAGCCGCCCTGCGGCGCGCAGTAGAGCGGGAAGCGCGCGGTGCGGCGGATCCAGGGATGGGTGTAGTAGTCGCTCCCGGCGATGACTTTGGCGAGATCGACGAAGCGGACCGCGAGACCGAGGCCGTAGCTCCAGTAGGCGAGGCCCTCGTTGTTTTCGCCGTCGAAGCCGAGCGAGGGCAGGAAGCGGTAGCCGAAGAGTTGCGCCGCGAAGTTGAACCATTCGGCGCTCTCCGGTTTCTCGGCGATTGCGACGGCGGCGAAGGCGAGGGCCTGGGTGCGGTCCCAGGGGTGGTTCTGCGCCTCGTTGCCGCGGAAGGGATTGACCGCGGTGTGGAACTGCTTGCCGCGGACATAGATCGTTTTGGCGACCTCTTCGCGTTCCGCCGGCGTCATGATGTCGTAGCTGGCGTCGTAGCAGAAGCCGATCCCGCGCAGCAGCGTTGCCGCCTGCAAGTCGCCGCGCTCCATGCTGCTGCCGCTCTCGGGATCCCATTGCCGGGAGACCGCGAGGGCGAGCTCCTTCGCCTTGGCCTGGAAATCCTTGCGGCCGGTCAGCAGCGCGGCCTGGCCGATGGTGACCAGCTTGCCGCCGGTGGCGGCGGTGACCCCGCCGGCGACTTTGCCGTACCACTCGATCCAGGCGCGGATGTTGGGATCGGCGCCTTCCTTGTAGGGCTCGGGGTTGGGGGGGATGTTGTACTTGAGGATCTTTTCCGCCTCGAGGGTC
Organism: uncultured Victivallaceae bacterium; assembly: GCA_964599205.1. Lineage (GTDB taxonomy): Bacteria > Verrucomicrobiota > Lentisphaeria > Victivallales > Victivallaceae > JAVBUI01. Next base: position 1,310 of record CAZRFG010000171.1, on the reverse strand, counting down.
AGCGCGTCGGGATTGCCGTTGTTGTCGGAGAGCGCGAGTTCCCGCAGCCGGGGATGGGGCGTCGCGGCGATTTTGGCGAAATCGTAGGCGGGGATCGCCCAGTCGTGCGAACGCCCGGGTATCAGCAGTTTGTCGCGGGTGATTTCCTTGCCGGAGGGGAGGGCGGTTACCCGGTAGTAGACCAGGCCGGGGGCCAGCGAGGCGTCGGGGCTGAGAAAATTGACTTTGACTTCGGCGGTTTTGGTTTTCGCCGGGGCGAAGTTGGGATCGGCGCCGTATTCGACCCGGTAGGAGGCGGCCTGCGGGTCTTTTTTCCAGTCAAAGAGCGGCCGGCCGCTGTAGGAGACTCTGACTCCGTCGAGGGGATCGTAGGCGGGATTGACCGCGATTTTGCAATTGCGCACTTCAAGCGTCAGCTTGGCTTCGGGATTGCCGTTGGCGATCCGGCTGTAGATATTGACGTTGCGGAAGGTGTCTTCAGCGCTGAACGAGCCCGGCTGGATCGGCTTGAGGGAGGCAAAGCTGACGGTCTCCTTGCGCCACTCGGTGCTCGCCGGAAGCTGGGTGTAGGTCGAACGTTTGGCGTTGTCGAAAAAGTTGACCGCGACCAGGTCGGGTTTCTTGCCTTCGGCGGAGACGTTGCGGTATTCAAAGCTCAGCACGAGGTCGGGCCGGTACTGGAGGTTATTGAGTTTAAAGGAAATGGTGCAGAAACGCGACGCGTTGTCGTTGTCGGCGGCGATCACCCCGTCGGCGAGCGGGCGGTTGGTGGTGTCCTTGATCGGCAGCAGGCGGTCGGCTCCGAGCGTCACCGGGAGTTTTTCCGCCGGGACGGCGGGCGCGGCGGCGGCAGTGGCGGGCGCGGCGGGTTTGGTGTATTCAACCAGCCGGAGATTGCGGAGTTCCAGCGTGGTTTTGGCCGGCTCGCGGTTGTCATTGTAGCGGCTGTAGATGCTGATCCGGTTGAAGCGGTCATCGGGGGTCAGCGCCTGGCCGCTTTTGACCACTTTGAGCGAAGCGAGCGGGACCACCGCCTCTTTCCATTCAGTACTCGCGTCAAACTTGGTGTAGGTCATCCGCTTGTCGGGGAGGAAGAAGTTGACCGCCACCAGATCGGGGAGCGCGGCGCCGTCGACGGCGACGTTGCGGTATTCGAAGCGGAGCGCGAGGCCGGTCTGAAAGGCGAGGTCGGTTTTGAATCCCGCGGTGCAGAAGCGCGCGGGAGCGAGATTGGTGACTGCGATGACGCCATTGTCAGCGGCGATTTTCAGCTCTTTGGCCGGGATGAGATCGGTTTGACTGAATTGGGG
>CAZRFG010000170.1:0-7636 GCA_964599205.1 uncultured Victivallaceae bacterium | reverse complement strand
TCCGGAGTCGGGGGAGAACGAAAACCTGAATCGCTGATCAAAAAATTACTGTACCAAAAAGGAATCACCACCATCATGCCGCCAAGCGCCAACGCCGCCGACGCGCCGAGCATCCATACCCACTGCCTGCCGCTGAACAACAGTTGCAGCAAAAGCATAAATGCCGCCACCCCGGCAATATTTCCGGCGATCCCCCATTTCTGAATCAGTAAATTAAGGCAAACCAGCAATGCGATCCAGCTGGCAAAACCGATCCAGACTTCATGCCAAGTCCCCGTCCGGCGGTCGAAACATGCCAGCACCATCGCCATATAGAAAAGCGAAAAAAACGCCAATCCCCCCAAAAGGATAACAACCGGAAGCGGTTGCTGAAACAAATTGATCCACCAGATTGCGCCCCAATCGCCAAAAATCGCCGTCAGGGTAAAAAGCCAATAGGAACCCACCGCCCACAGCGTCAGCGCGAAAAACGCCCCCTGCGCCGGATCGTCGAGATAAAATAGTTTCCGGAGCCATGATTTCATCAGTCTGCCCTCCCGAATGCTTCGATCGGCTCTTCCGCTTTTTCCGCGGCGGGATAAAAGTCGTTGCTGAGCGATCCCAGATAGGTTTTTCCTTCGAGCGCGTCGCCCAGCGGAATAGCCGTGACGGTCCGATCGTTAAGGTGGAAGGTCGTTTTTTCCGAAGTGTCGCGGTGGCCCCAACTGGTTACCGGTGAATCCCCCAGCGGCGCGCCGAAGAAGCGGTCGCCGGACTTGAACAGCAGCAACACCTCAAAAGCAGCCGGATCGACCACATAACGCCCGTCCTTGTCGACCAGATACAGCCGGTTGTCGCGCAGCCGATAGATGTTGAAGTTGGTTCTCCCGCCGCAATTGGTCAACAAGAACCGCTCGACCGTCCGGCCGTTGCCGGAAATGCGGATCCGGTAGTGATATTCAGCGAGAAACGGATGGATCGGACGCTGTTCAAAAACCACCTCCAGGCCGTTTTCGCCGCCAAGCGGAAATGATTTCCAATTCCCGAGATACCCCCCGGGCTGCGACAGCGCCCACGCCGCTTTCGCCAGCGTGATGCCGGCGGTCAACACCAGTCCGGCACCCGCGAAAAAGACGAACAGCACGGCAAACGGCAACCATGAGAGTTTGCGTTCCGGCGGAGATTTTCGCCAGCAATATTGCGCCAGCAGGTAAATCAACCAAATCCCGACTCCGATGCCGATTGCATAAATCGGCAAATTCAACCGCACCCCCTGCCAGCGCCCGCCGGAAAAGTGATACAGCGCCGCCACCAGCAGCGTCGGCAGAAAGGCGATCACCAGACACCCCGGCGCCACACTTTTGCCCGCCACCATCCAAGAGCCGTTCCGCCGCCGGGCCGATGGGATACTCCATAAAATGATCGGCGGGACGGCAAGCAAAAGCCCGATTGCGATATCTTCCAGTGCCATTGCCGTCCCTCCCCTGTTTTATGGTGCCGAGCTCAGGCTGTGCCTGATCCGGTTGCCGGGCTCATTCGGCGCGGCGGTCTCGCCGCGCGGATAGCGCAATATCCGTCCCAATTGCCGGGCTCCTTCGGCGGCTTCGCCGCGCGGATGGCGTCGCTCGGCGGCGTTCGCCGCCTCGCTCGGGCCGGGCTCGGCGCCGGAACTCGTTCCGGCTTCTTGAGCTGGGCTTCGCCCGGCATAAACTCGAGGCTTTGCCTCGGCCTCCATCAAAGGGCTGCGCGCCCTTTGAAATCCTGCGCCAGGGCACTGCCCTGGACTCTGCTCGGCGGAGGAACCGCCTCGCGATTACGGGGCAGCTTACGCGCCCCGAACCGGGGATGAAGCGTCTTTCCTCCGAGCCGAGAGAACGAAGTGACCGGATCGGTTACTCCGAGGGCGACGGTCGCCCCAGCCGCCGAATCACCAGATTGTCGAACCACAATTTGGTCTGAAAAGTGCGGAACCCGAAATATCCGTCCTTGAACGGCTCGGGATCGGTCGCCTCCAGCAACAGCTTGCCGTCCACGCTGAACGCGATCTTGTCGCCCCGGCGGGCAATCGTCAGGTGGTAAACCGTGCCCTGCTTGTTCTCCCCGGCATAGGTTTCCTTCAACAGTTTAAAGCCCGGACAGCGGCGGATGCGAACCCGCGCGGCGTCCTTGTTTTCGGAAGAGTTGAGGAAGGTGATGATGTTGCCGTTGAGCTTGTGGTAGGCGGAATAGTTGCCGTCCTGGCGCTGATCGGTGGTAAGCAGCGGGTCGGCGTTGTCCGGGGGCACGGTGTAGTAGAGGAAAAAGTTGATGTTGTTGGTGTTGGTGAGCGAGCTCTCGACGCAAACGTCGACATCGATCTGGAGGTCGCCGGCAAAGCGCTGGCGGTTCCAGACGGTGGCCACGATGCCGGTTTTCTTGTCGGGGGCGTCGGCGTCGATGACCAAGCGGCCGTCTTTGAATTCGACCGAGCGGCCGCCTTCACTGTACCATTGGCCGTTGTCGCGGGTGAAGTCGTCCTGATAGAGGATTTCGCCGCCGAGGAGCGGGAGCGAGGCGAGGCCGAGGAGGAGAAGCAGAGGTTTCATCGCATGCACCTTCATTTTTGACATTTGGCATACTCTATACCCGGAAAGCGAATTTGGCAAGGGCGAACGTAATCGCGAGGCGGGTACCCCCGCCGAGCAGGGGTCCAGGGCCACCCGGCCCTGGCGGGGTGGTCCGGAGGGCGCGGAGCCCTCCGGTCGGACCGGGCGAAGCCCCCAGCTCAAGAAGGCGGAACGAGTTCCGCCGGCTGAGCCCGGCCCCCAAGCGAGCACGGCGCGCGGACTGCGTCCAAACAAAAGCGACCGGATTTCTCCGGTCGCTTGATTGTATACGATTGCGAGGGTCGTTCGGCGGCTTATGCCGCGCGGATGGCGCCGCTCCGCAAGCGCTTCGCGCCCGCGCCGCTCGGGCCGGTCCCGGCGCCGGAACTCGTTCCGGCTTCTTGAGCTGAGCTTCGTCCGGCCTATCCTCCAGTACTAAATCAAAACCAGGAGAGGATCAAATGGAGAGACTGTGACGCCTCAAAAAAACCTTGGCCGACGAGACCTGAAGCAGCAGGCGCATTACTGCTCGAAAATGGCCCGTTCGCCCCACAAGGTCCGCAGCGACTGCGGTGACAGGCAATATTCATCGGATAACAGATTATACCGGGCGGGAGTAAATTCATTGTTGATTTTCATCATTGCCAGCATCAAATTAAAAATCAAATCGTTGGTAAAAGGTTTTTGGGACACCCGGTGCAAAGCGGCGACAATCTCCGGATTTTTTTGTGCGTACCGCGGTGAAAGCCTTATCCACATCGGGATTTCGGTCATTGCAATCGTAAATTTCTCCGGTCGCGGATCGTGCATCCGTCCCCGCGCCACATCCTCGGAATGATCCGAAACATAAATGACGACATCCGCGCCGTTGGCCAACAGTTTATCGGTGGCTTCGGAGACAACAAAATCAGTGTAATAAATTGATTTTTCGTAACTGTTGAAGCCGTCTGGAAACGAAAAGGCTGCCGGTACTTTTGCGCCGTAGGGCGTGTGCGAGCCGAAAAGGTGAAAAACAATCAATTCCCGCGACTGAAATTTTCCATCCAGCGCATCAAACATCTCGGCATCTGAAAATACACGCTTTTGGGGCGTTTGACGGTCGCACATGAAACATTCCCCGGAAGCCCCCGCCGCAATGGCGGAAATTGCCGACGTAAATTTATCCACTTTTTCCTGATTACTGAACCACCGGGTGCGGTATCCCGCGTAATTGGCGATGTCGATCAGCGATACCGAACCGGTTAACGCGGGCTTGCGGCCGTCATACTGATTGAGATCCGTCAATAACATTGAAAGCACTTGTATCGTAATAACATGACACGAGTACGCCTGATCAAAAACCACAGCCAGAGGATCACGCCGCAATTTTTTCTGCCTCGGCGTAGTCGGTTTGTTATAACCGTAATCGCTCATAAATTTACGGTTGGCGGATTCCCCGATCAGCAGCACGAAAACACCGTCATCCCCGGTCATTTGGCTATTTTGGGCTAATTTGCCGCGGATAAAGGCCAGGCGGGAGTCGCGCATTTGCTGATAGCGAAACAACTCCTCCCAGTACAAATACGGCGTTCGCGCGGTATTGATTAAAATCGGCTCCCAAAGCGTCGACCGGGCAGTCAGCCGCTCGACGGAAAAGACCCCGATCAGCAGCACCAGCAGCAACACCGGCAAACGCTTTCCGCCCCTGACATGTTCCCCCGTCACTCGAGAAACATAAAATGCCAGCCAGCAAAGCACTGTCGTCAAAACCCCGAAAAATAACAGCATCCATCTCCACGGCAGCTCATTAAAGAAATAATTATACGCCTCCTTGGTATCCGACTGCATGATCCCGATCACCGTCATCGCATCGTACGGAACGCCGGTAAATAAAAAATATGTAAGTGCCAAACTCAAGTATAGATACAATATTAAAACCAACAGATTCATTACCGGCGACACCCAGCGAAACAATCGTCTGCTTCCGGCAAACATCAATAACATCGTCATGGCCGTCAAGGCCGAAATCCCACCCAGATACCAGTAAAACTGACAGCCGACATAATCCACGCGCATGTTGCGTCTGTAAACCAACTCAACCGCAATCGCGGCAATGGGAAACAGCAATGTAAACAAATAATATTTTACAAGTTTTTGCCGGATAACCGCCGCCCAAGTAAGCGCATATAACAAAATCATCGTCACCGCCAGCAGCATTACCCGCAAAGACAGCCCGTATTCAGGTTTGTAAACATAAAATATCAATGCCGAAAACAGCAACAATACTACGCTGAAAACGGCCAACGCGTTCCCCAGAAAGAGACGAAGAGAACTCAAATGATTGAGCCCGATCAGGTTTTTAATTTTTTGAGTCAAAGATTTCATCTCTCCGCTCCAATTTTAGCACTGTGGATGTTTTTCCGCCGGATCGGGTAGATCGAGGGGCATACCCCAAGCGGTATGTCCCGAAATCGCTCCCGGTCAGGCGGGAAAACAAACCTTTCGGACGGCCGAAAGGACTTTTGAAATTGGCTCTGATGAGCCAGATTCAACGCTATTGGCTCTTTTTTGTTCAGAACTCGTTTTCTTGTGCTTCACACCCATCTTCTTGACGGCAGGGTCCGACGTTTTGCGCACATTTGATTCCGATTGGTTACGGACTCTAACGTTGCGGACGGAGGCGGAACGAGTTCCGCCGCCGATCGAGGCTGTCCGCGCGGCAAAGCCGCCAAATGCCCCCGGCTATCGGATCCGATACCGAAGTCGGACCACTCCGACAACGCGAGAAAATACCCGCCTCGCCCGCTTGGGATGCTCACGGCTTCAAGCGCATCATCGCCCTGACATCGCCGTCGCTCGTCCCGTTGTCAAAAAGAGCACCGGGATCCGCCTGATCCGGCTTCTCTTTCAATACCTGCCCCGGCTTGAGACTCCATATCTGAATCGCCGGGCCGCTGGTATTGACAATCTCTTCCTTCCAGTGCCAGCGATTCCACGTCTTCATCGCTTCATCGGGGATCCATTCGATCCGCATCACGGGATACGAGTAAACGCCTTTGCGATACAAAAGCGGCTTGCCGTTAAGTGGATCTATCGGCAAATCCGGCATCGCGTCCGGATAATCACCGTGCTTGCGCTTGAACTCCTCGGCGGCAATCAGGCAGCGCATTGCCCGCACATTCGCGAGCGCACGATTGAAATCTCTCCCGAAACTTTCGCTGCACGCCAAAAAGTGACTTACCAAAAAAGACATTTTATCGATTTTCTCCGGCTCTGGAAAATGATTGAAATCCGGCTGTTGATAGGAACGCGCGATCCGGGTTCTGGCAAGACGCGCATACCACCAAAGTTGCGGCAGGAAAAATCGCATACACCCAAAGGAGTAAGGCGGAGGAACCCGGCGGAAGGGATAAATATCCCATATTTCCACGGCAAAAAGGTCAAAACAATTGAGGCTCACAGCCACATCACCGTAAATACAGCGGGATTGCATCGCGGGAAATTCCGACTCGAGCCGCTGCAACTGTCCGTCCAAATGCCGCAATTGATCATCCGACAGCTTACCCGACTCCAGTAGCAATTGCAACCCCGCCAACTGCGTATCAATACCGGAGAGCCAAAGCCTTCCGCCCGCCGGAAAAATCTCCCGCCGCAATGACCGGGTGACATCGTCAAGCCGCTGACAGGCGACCCAAGCCGTGCTGCAATCGTCATCCTCGAGGGCGAATCGCATCCGCCACAATTCAACCCAGAAAAAATATTCATAATATCTTAAATATGAAATCTTTTCATCGAAAGAAAAGGCAAGTTTCGGCGGTGGAATGTTGCCGGAAAAAGCCGCCTCATAGTCCCGGATCGCCGGTTCCGCCGTTTGCCACCATTGCCGCCAGCGTGTCCGATCGGCCGCTGAAAGTTCAGTGATGGTCGAAAGCGCTGACATCGAAAAATACTGGTTGTCCTTCGTTCTTTCCCTGACGGGATCAATTTTTTCGGCGATCGCTTCAACCCGCTTCCAGTAAGCCGGATCGGCAGTCGAATCGCCGTAGTAGAATTGCTTCATCCCCGCGGCGGAGACCGGGCGTCCGAAATAACGCTCCAACGCGGCAAATTCCGCGGCATACTGCCGGCCGGCAAAAAACGCCATCACCTGAAACACAAGGTAAGTCACCGCCGCCACGATCAGCAACGCAATCACCCGGCGGTCGAACATCGAACGGAAGGTCTTGCGGCCGAGCCCGGCCAAAAACTTGGCACTGAAAAGATAGGCGAGCAACAAAAACAACAGTCCAGTCAACACCCAAAGCCCCCAGACGTATTCGCCGATACCGAAAAATTTTTGTACAGCGGCCGGAAATGTCGGAATTGGTGAACTCGGAATTGGTGAACGATGATAGCAGAAACTCGGATTGCACACCAAAAAAAGGTGGCTGTAGGTGAACGGCATGGATAACATCCCGGTGCCGACCAGCAATGCGGCAAAAGCACCGAACGCCGACTTCCAATACCTGCCGCTGAGCGCCGGAATAAGCAACAACATAAATGCCGACAAAACGACAAAATTCCAAAAAAGATTAAACAAAACACTCACTTCCACAATCGCGGCGGTAGGTTCAGCAGGCCACATCACGTGCAAGGCGGTCAGGACTCCGACCAAACCAATAAAGGCAAGCCAGATGAGATTACTGCGTTTCGTCAGTCGATCGAAAAAGAAGAGCAGCAACACCAGATAATTGAGCGGAAAAAACACCAATCCGAGCCAAAAAATGCCGACCGGCAGAAGAAGATTGAAAGGGGGACTCCACCAGAGAGAACCCCAGTTGAAAGCCATCACCACGAAAGTGATCAATAAATAGTATCCCACCCCCCAAAGCGTCAGCGCGAAAAACACCCCCTGCGCCGGATCGTCGAGGTAGAAAATTTTCCGGAGCCATGCCTTCATCAGTCCCCTCCCCCACTGATTTGCCGTTACTGCGGTGCAGTATCTGCGGCGCTCTGCGAATGGCGCTGTATCCAATCCGATTGCCGGGGTCATTCGGCAGCTTCGCCGCGCGGATGGCGTCGCTCCGCAGGCGCTTTGCGCCCACGTCGCTCGG
>CAZRFG010000169.1:0-7678 GCA_964599205.1 uncultured Victivallaceae bacterium | reverse complement strand
GCCGACCTCGCTCCCGCAGAGTTGTGTCGGCTCCGCCGACCTCGGGGGGAGCGCTTCGCTTCACTTCGCTCGCTTTTTAGCGAGCGACCAGGGGTGTTCGCCCCCTGGACGGCGACCCCGTACGACGGGGGGCGGGATTGGGCGCTTCGCGCCGTTTTTTATTTTCGGGGCGCTTCGCGCTTTTTTCTTTTTTTTGAGCCTGCGGCGCTTTTTTTATTTTTTTATTTTTGCAGCGTGCCTACCAGCTCGGCGGGCGACTTGTAACCGTATTCGTCGAGATACCGGTTGATCCCCTCAATCACCTTCGGCGCCGCAAAGGGATCGACGAAATTCGCCGTCCCCACCGCCACCGCATCCGCCCCCGCGATCATAAACTCAACCGCATCCTCCCAAGTCATGATCCCCCCCATCCCGATCACCGGCACCTCCACCGCCCGGGCCACCTCATACACCATCCGCACCGCCACCGGCTTCACCGCCGGGCCGCTCAAGCCCCCCGTCACATTCGCAATTTTCGGCCGCCGGGTGTGAATGTTGATCGCCATCCCGGTCAAGGTGTTGATCAACGACACCATGTCGCTCCCCGCCCCCACCACCGCCCGGGCAAAATCCGCGATATTCGATACATTCGGACTCAGTTTGGTGATCAACGGCAGTTTGGTCGACTTGCGCACCAGCGAAACCACCTCCGCCGCCAACTTCAAATCGGTGCCGAAAGCCACCCCGCCCGCTTTGACGTTCGGACACGAAATATTGATCTCCAACGCCGCAATCCCCGCGGATTCGGCATCCAGACGCGCCGCCACTTCGCCATACTCGGCCATCGTCTTGCCCCAGATGTTGACGATCACCGTCGCCCCGGTCCGGCGCAGAAACGGCATGTACTCTTCGTCATGGAGAAACTTCTCCACCCCCGGGCCCTGCAAACCGATCGCATTGAGCATCCCCCCCGTCACCTCCGCCACCCGCGGCGTCGGATTGCCCGGCGACGGCTCCATCCGGATCCCCTTGACCATCACCGCCCCCAGCGTCGCGATGTCGAAGTATTCGTGATACTCCCTGCCGTAACCGAAAGTGCCCGACGCCACCATCACCGGATTGCGCAACTTCAATTTGCCCAGATCACACCGTAAATCAGCCATATTTACACCCCCGGTAGGTTATTTGATTTCATCCGCCAGCCGCTTCAAATGCTGCAAGTCAAGCTTGCCCGAACCGAGCAGCGGCAAATGCTCGATCCGGATAAAATCCTCCGCCTTGGGAATCCACAGATTCGGCAGATTCTTGGCCCGCAAGCCCTCGATGATCGTTTTGGGCGCCAGCTCGATTTCGTGGAATACCAGCAGCTTTTCGCCGCGCGACGGATCGGCCTTGCCGGTCACCGCGACCGCCCTGCCCTCGGACTCGAGAAGCTCGGCGATCGCCCGCTCGACCAGCTCGTGCGGCACCATCTCCCCGGCGATCTTGCTGAACCGCGACAACCGCCCGGTAATGGTCAAATACCCGTCGGAACTCATCGCCGCAATGTCGCCGGTGTTGTAATACCCCCCCGCCAGCACTTTGGCGGAAAGTTCGGGATCCTTGAGATACCCCTTCATCACATTGCCGCCGCGCACCAGCAGCAACCCGCTCTGGTTCGGCGGCAGCTCGATTAGCGTCTCGGGATCGACGATGGTGACGTGAATTCCCGGCATCGGCGCGCCGACGCTGTCAGTTTTGCCGATGGTTTTGCCGAGCGTCATAAAGGAGGCCGACAAATTGACCGAGACGATCGGCGAAAGTTCGGTACAGCCGTACCCCTCGACAATCGCCAGCCCGGTCAGATTGTGGAAGTCGCGGGCGATGTCGCAGCGGAGTTTCTCCGCCCCGGTGATCACCAGCCGCAGCGACTTCAAATCTTCGGCGGTGGTCTTGCGCATATACATCTGGAGGAAACTCGGAGTGGTGATCATCAGCGTGATCCCCTCCTCGCGCAGCAGTTTCGCCACCTGGGCGGCATCGAGGATGTTCATCAGCATCACCGATTTGGTCCCCGAAATCAGCGGAAACCCGAAGCAAACCGTGAAGCCGAAAGCGTGGAACAGCGGCAGACTCCCGATGATCCGGTCCTCCCGCGACCAGTTGATCGCGCGCCAGAAAGAGAAGATATTGCAGTTGATGTTGCGGTGGGTCAGCATCACCCCCTTGGGGTTGCCGCTCGAACCGCTGGAGAACAGCAGCACCGCCACCCGCTCGAGATCGTAACGCGATTCCGGCGCGTAGCAGCCCAGCAAAAGCCGCCACGGCAGCAGCGCCGCCGCCAGCAGGGTCAGGATTTTTTCTTTTTTGCCGATTCCGGCGGCGACGTCTTCGAGGCACACCATGCCGGGAAGCTCCGCCATTTTGAGCTTGTCGAGGAATTTCCGGCTGGTCAGGATCAGCTTGGCGTCGGATTTCTCAAGCGCGATCCGCAGCGCCTCCGCCCCGGCGGTGTAGTTGAGCACCGCCGGCGAACGATCGGCGTACATCACCCCCAGCAAAGTCGCCACCAGCGCGGTCGAATTGGGCAGCAGCACCCCGACATACCCCCCCGCCGGACCGGGATCGAGCTGACGGACTTTGCGCGACAAAATCAGCGAACGCACCAGGAGCGGAAAGTCGGCAAGGTCGGTGGCGCCGAAATCCTTGAAGGTCTTCCAGTGCGGCCGGTAACGCACCCGGCGGGCGAATTCGGCGTGAAGCGGGAGCTCCCCCGGAAACGGTTTCATTTCGGTCTCCGCCCCGAGGAGCGAAATCACCTGCCGCAATTGAAAGGCATCGAGGTCGGGCGAAACCGGTTTTCCCAGCGATACATAGACGATGATCGGCAGCCGCGGCGGCGCGATGAAGCGGAATTTGCCGCGGTGAAAGGAAAAAAGACGGCCCCAGAGCAAGCCCAGCCGAACCGGAATCACCGGCACTTCGACATCGTCGGGAAGCAGCTCGCGCACCCCGGTACGGAACTGCCCGAGCAAACCGTTGTCGGAAACCGCCCCCTCGGCGAAGACGCACAAGGCTTCGCCGCGCCGCAGCGCCGCTTTGACCTCATCGAGGAAATGCCGCATCGAACGGGGGTGACGGCTCGACGGCACCTTGAGCATGCCGAGATACCAGAAGAAAAACCGCAGCACCGGATACTGGAAGAAATCCTCGTGCACCATGAAGCGCACCCGCCGCGGCGTCGCGGCAAGGATCATCAGCGAGTCGAAAAAGGCGACGTGATTGGCCACCAGCAGCGCCGGCCCCCGGCGCGGCATGTACTCGCGCCCCTCGGTCCTGACCCGCATGAAAGTGCAGCGCAGCAACAGCGCCAGCAAGCGGAAAAAAAGACTCGGCCGCCAGATCACGATAAACGTCAAGGCAATCACCGCCAGATCAATGACGATTGCCGTCGCGTTCAAAGTCATGGTTGCGAACTCCTGTTAACGGAGCGGCCCCCACCCGCCGCGCCGGATCCGGTCATTGTTTTTTCTTGGCCGAAGCCGCCTGCTTGGCCGCCGGCTTGGCGGTCGCCTTGGCGGGGGCGGCGGCTTTTTTCGGCGCCGCCGCGGTCACCGGGCCGGCGGCGGGGGGAGTGAGTTTGCCGGCGTCGATTTCGGCGGCGCGCTCGTAGCCCCAGTCGATCAGTTTGCGGCAGAAGCGGTCGCGGTCGACCGAACTGCCGAAGCCGGTGACGCAGCCCATCACCCGCTTGCCGTTGCGAAGCGCGGTAAAGGTCAGGCAGCTGCCGGCGTCATTGGTGTAGCCGGTCTTCAGCCCGTCCACCCCCGGCCAGTGGGGATTGATCAGTTTGTTGGTGGTGGTGAGCTCGGTTTTGCCGCCCCGGATAAAGGTCTGCTTGGTCGAGGCCCATTCCATCATCGGCGGATATTCGAGCAGCCGTTCGCCGAGGATCACCATGCCTTCGGCGGTGCTCAAGGTATTGCCGTTGGCTTTGCTCGGCAAGCCGTTCGGCGAAACGAAACTGGTGCCGGGCATCTTGAGCTCGGCGGCGCGCCGGTTCATTTTGGCGATGAAGGCGGCGATATCGCCGCCGCCGACGGTCTCGGCGATCTGGTAGGCGGCGTCGTTGGCGCTCTTGATCGCGGCGGCCTTCATCAGGTCGCCGAGCGGCATGCTTTCGCGGGTGTCGAGCCAGATGATCCCGGTGCGGGCGACCTTGGTCGCGCCGGCGGTGATCTGAACCGGCATTTCGAGCGACCAATCGGGGCGCTTTTCCAATTCCTCAAAGGCGACCAGCAAAGTCATCATCTTGACCATCGAAGCGATCGGCACGCTCCGGCCCGGATTCTTCATCCACAATACTTTGCGGGTATCGAGATCGACCATGAAGCCGGAAGTCGCTCCGGCGCTCAAGGGCAGATTGGCAAGATTGCCGTCCACCGCGGTGGAGCGGTCGAAGTCCTTGCCGAAATTGGGATTTTCACTCGGTTTGCGGTAGCGGTAGGTCACCACCGGCTTCTTCGTCTCTTCGACTTTTTCGGTTTTGGCGGGCTCTTCTTCCTTGGGCTTGGACGGCACGATCATCTTGATGACCACCACATGCGCCAGGGCGATCACGATCAAAATGGCGACGATAAGCTTGATTCTGGTTTTGGCGATTTCATTCATGTTTCATTCTCGATTCTAATAAGTAGCTGCCAAAAAATTGACTCCGCGATAACCGCCCGAAGCGGCCCGTGGATACTATAATTTCATTCTTGCCATGCGGTTGAGCGCACTCACCAATGCGGCGATCGCCGCCCGGTCGATATTGGAGTGCTCGCCGACGCCGTAGATCAGCGGCGCTTCCTCGGCGGTGCGAATGCCGATGAAAGCCATCGCCTGAGCATGAGCGGAGCTGCCGAGCGAACGCTCGGAAAAGTCGACCAGCGTGAACTTCGGCACCGCGTCGGAGTCGTTGAGCGCATTGACCACCGCCGACAAGGGGCCGTTGCCCTGGCCGAAGAGTTCAATCGAGCGGTCGTTGTCGTGCCAGGTGAAGTGCACCCCCAGCCGGTCGCCGGTGGCCTGGGTGATCCGCGAATAATCGCTCATCCGGAAAGGCCCCTCGACATTGACGAATTCCTCGCAGAAAATCCGGTAAAGGTCCTTGGAATCAAGCTCGGTCCCGGAGGCGTCGACGTAGCGCTGAACCACCGTCCCGATCTCCGGATGCATCGGCTTCGGCGGATGGATGCCGAACTCTTTTTCGAGGATGAAGGCGATGCCGCCCTTGCCTGACTGGCTGTTGATGCGGATCAGTTTCTCATACTGGCGGCCGACATCGGCGGGATTCAAATGCAAGTACGGCACCTTCCAGTCCTGGTCGAAAAATTCGCTGATCGCCTCGCGCTGCTCGAGCCCCTTGCGGATCGCGTCCTGGTGCGAACCCGAAAAAGCGGTGAACACCAGCTGCCCGGCATAGGGATGGCGGGGATGGACGTCGATGCCGGTATTCTCCTCGACGATCTGGACGATCTCCGGAAGGTTGGAGAAGTCGAGGCCGGTCTCGATCCCGCGCGACTGCAAGTTCAACGCCAGCACCGCGATATCGAGGTTGCCGGTGCGTTCGCCGTGGCCGAAAATGGTGCCCTCGGCGCGGGTCGCCCCGGCCAGCAGCGCAAGTTCGCTCGCCGCCACCGCGCAGCCCTGGTCGTTGTGGGCATGGATGCTGACGGTGGTCTCTTTCATATAAGGATAATGGGTGCAGAAGTGCTCGATCATGTCCGCGTACTGATTGGGCGGACGGCGCTCGACGGTGGCGGGGAGATTGAGAATGAAATCATTCGGATTCGACGGTCCCCACGCCTCCTTGACCCGTTTGCAGAGCTCGATGCAGAACTCCTGATCGGTATCGGTGAACTCCTCGGGCGAAAATTCATAGCCGATCTCACCGGTCAGTCCCTGCTTGACGATCGCTTCGCGGATCAGCTTGGTGCCCTCGATCGCCATCTTGAGCACTTCGTCGCGGTTGCGGCCGAAAACGAAACGGCCGTGAAGATCGGAGGTCGGCACGTAGCAGTGCACCAAGGCGCGCTTGACGCCGGCCAGCGACTCGACGGTGCGCTCGATCAGGTGTTTACGCGCCTGGGTCAGCACCGAAATGCGGACGTCGTCGGGAATCAGGTTCTCCCCGATCAATTTGCGGACGAAGTCGAAATCGTCCTGCGACGCCGACGGGAACGCCACTTCGATTTCCTTGAAGCCGATGTCGACGAGCATTTGGAAATAACGCAGTTTGTGCTCGGGATTCATCGGCACCGGCAGCGCCTGGTTGCCGTCGCGCAAATCGACGCTCGCCCATACCGGCGGCTTGGTGAGAACCCGGTCGGGCCACTGGCGGTTGACGATCTTGATCGGACTCGGAGGTCGGTACTGACCTGATGGACTGTTCTTGCTCATGATGTGATAACCATTTCAATCAATCGATTCAATTATTCAAGTTCCGGCATCAGATTGGCCAGCCGGATGGCCGCGCACGCGGCGCCGAATCCGTTGTCGATGTTGACCACCGTCACCCCGGAGGCGCACGAGTTCAACATGCCGGCCAGCGCCGCCAGACCGCCGAGCGCCACCCCGTAGCCGACGCTGGTCGGTACGGCGATCACCGGACATCTGACCAGGCCCCCCACCACACTGGGGAGCGCGCCCTCCATGCCGGCGATCACGATGCAGCACCCGACGCTTCTAAGTCGATCGGCGACCGCGAACAAGCGCTCGATGCCGGCGACCCCGACATCGGTGTACTGCTCGACCTCGATGCCGCAGAATTCAAGCGTCCGCCGCGCCTCGCCCGCCACCGGCAAATCCGAAGTCCCGGCGGCGATCACCGCGACCGAGAAATCCGGCCGGCGCTCCGCCGCGCAACCGATCACAAAAGTCCGCGCCACCGGATCGTATTCCCCCTCGGGGAAACGCGCGGCCAGATACCCGCCGCGTTCCCGGTCGACCCGGGTCACCATCGCCGCGCCGGAGCGGGCCGCCAGCTCGGCGACAATCCGCTCAAGCGATTCGCAATCCTTTGAAGCGCCGTAAATGAACTCCGGAAAGCCGCAACGGCGGCCGCGGCCGTGATCGACCCGGGCGCAGCCGATATCGGCAACCGCACCCGCTTCACGCGCCGCCAGGGCCAAAGCATCGGCAAAACCGATTTCACCCCGCCGCACCCGCTCGATTATGACCGCAAAGTCCATCATATCCCCATACTTCCGGAGAAAAACAATATTTCTTGTAAATATACCCTCTCATCGCGCGAACTTCAAGCATCCCGCCACGGAAAAATCTCCGAAATCTTCGGCAGCTCCAGCGCATGCATACTCGGCGCGGGTTGCAGGACCGGAACAGGATGGATTGGACCGACAGGATGGATGAACCGTGCGTGCCGTGGGGGCGGACGAACGGGCACCGACAATATGAACTGAGGAAGCGGGCTGGGAGGATGGGAGATTCCGGGACGGGAGATTCCGACACGGGAGATTCCGACACGGGAGAGGTCCGGAGAGAGGCACACGTGCCTCTCCCCTGCTACCCCTCACCTGGGGATAGGAACAGCGTCTAGGGTAATTCAAGGCCGATTTACTGTTCGCAGCGGGACGGCTTACGCCGCCCTGGCCCGGAGAGAGCAAGCAAAGACCGCGCCTCGAGCATGCTTTCGGGCCGGAGCGGGTGCAAAATCCTC
>CAZRFG010000168.1:0-7929 GCA_964599205.1 uncultured Victivallaceae bacterium | reverse complement strand
TTGACCAATGAACTGACTGCGTTGATCGAGAGCGGCGAGTATCATCCGCACCAGAAATTCTTTTCGGTGGTGCAACTGATGCGGCGCTATCAGGTCAGCCAAGGCACCGTGACCGAGTCGCTGAAGCGGTTGGAACAATCCGGGCTGGTCTACTGTCGTCCCGGCTCCGGCACCTTCGTCTCGCCACCCCAGAAGATCAACCAGATATTGCTGGTCGCCCGGGTCACCCGGGTGGAAAATTCCGAATTGAACGCCTTTTTGTATCATCTGGAACAAGGCATGTCGCAAGAGTACCATTTTCAGATCAGCTATGTCTCCGAACGGGAATTTCTGGCCAATCTGGAGTACCTCGACATCGTCCATCGCAACGTTTTCGGAGTCATCTTTTTCCGGACGCCGAAAGCCTACGCCGAAAGCCGAGACTGTCTCGACGGCAAAAATATCGTCTCGCTCTTCTACGGTTCATCCCGGCACCGCGGCGAACTCGGCGAGGTCGGCTGCTACTACTACGATGAAAAAACAATCGTCCACAGCGCACTCGATTATCTGTATCAGCGCGGTCACCGCAGAATCGGCTGTGTCTACCAGGATTCCGGCATTTTCGCTTACCGCAAACAGCTCTACCTCGAATGGATGGTAGAGCACGGCTTGTTCATCGACGCCGGTTCGATCATCCGAAGCGAACCGGGAAGCGACAGCTTCGTTCAGATCAGCACGCGCCGGAAAGAGGAGCTGAACTGCACCGCCATCTTCGCCATCCACTACCGGCAGGCGATCGAGACGATTCAGGGGCTGGCCCGGATCGGCCTTGAGGTGCCCCGCGACATTTCGGTGATCACCATCGGCCAGTCGCTCGACACCAATTGTTTCCATCCGCGGTTGACCACCCTCGCAATCGACCACAACCGCGACGCCGATCTGATCGCCGCTCAATTCGCGGCGAGCCTCAAGCAGCGCCAGATTGAAATCGGCGGCAGCAGCCGCTGCCGGATTATCGAAGGCGAAAGTGTTGCCGCCATCGCCCCGGAATCTCCAATTGTAAATTGAACAAGGAATCGCCATGAAAAAGAAAGAATCCCGCTTTACTTTGATTGAACTCCTGGTCGTCATCGCGATCATCGCGATCCTCGCTTCGATGCTGCTGCCGGCCCTCAACCGGGCCCGCGACCACGCCCGTTCCACCGTTTGCCTCAGCAATGAAAAACAGGTCGGCATCGCCGCGATGCTCTACTGCGACGACTCCGACGGCTTTTATCCCAAGCTCGACTATTCGACCACCGCCAAGCCCAAGTTCTACTGGCCCGGCATGCTGATCGATTCACGCTACCTCGGTTCCGGCATCCGGCAGGGCTGGAAGGTTTTCCTCTGCGAAACCCAGCGCAATTCAATGGCCAATCTGCTGCTCGGCTATACCGCGTCCTACGGCTTCACCGCGATGGGCCGGATCGACTATGGCCTCAATTTTCGCCACATCGCCAGCAGTCAGGCCTACGGCGCGACCTCGAGTCCGTGGCCGCCGCCGGCCAAGAACAGCCAGCTCCGGAGGCCGTCGATGACCATCATGATCGCCGAAACTTTCTGCGTGGTGAGCGGCGGCGGCATCCCGGAAACCGGTTCAATGATCCTCGACAGCGTGCACACCACCGCGATCCAGGGGCAGCTGGCGCCGCGCCACAGCGGGTCGATCAACGTGCTCTGGGCCGACGGCCACGCCGCCAACCACCGCGCCCCGGCCTGGAACCCCGGAATGCCGCAGTACGTCAAAAATTCGCCGAACGACCCCTACACCATCGCCCCCTTCACCCCGGAATACTGGAAACGCGACCCCCGGCCGCAGTGACCGTCCCCGTCGTGAAATCGTAAATAAACTGAATCTTTGCCAAGGATTGCCATGAAAAAATTCGCCTTGTTCGCGGCCGGATTCCTCGCGGCCGGATTCCTCGCTGCCGCCACCCTCGCCGCCGCTCCGGCGGCGGTCAAACCGGCCGACGCCGACGGCCTCAGCTATCACGCCCCCGCCGAACCGCCGTTCCGGCTCTCAGGCTTCCCCTTTTACGATCAGGATCAGGTCTACCGGCGGCTGCCGGTCAAGCCGGATCGGGCGCTGCCGGAAAAGGTCGAACGCCTCGCCTGGAACACCGCCGGGGGCCAGATCGCCTTTCGCACCGACAGCAAGCGGGTGGTGCTGGCGGTCAAAACCCAGTTCAATTCGGTGATGTACCACATGGCCCAGACCGGCAGCGCCGGTTTCGACCTCTACACCGGCGCGCCCGGTCGTCGCTTGTTCAGCGGAGTCAGCAAATTCAAAGCCGGTTCGACCGAGTACACCGCCGAAATTTTCCGCAATCCGGACCCCAAAATGCGGGAATTTCTGCTCGACTTCCCGCTCTATTCGGGTGTCGAATCAGTATTCATCGGACTTGACACCGGGGCGAAAATCGAACCTCCGACGCCGTGGGCCGACCCGCGGCCGGTGGTGGTCTACGGCAGCTCGATCACTCAGGGCGGCTGCGCCTCGCGCCCGGGGATGGTCTACACCAACATCCTCAGCCGCAAGCTCAACCGGCCGGTGCTCAACTTCGGCTTCTCCGGCGCCGGCTGCGGCGAACCCGAGGTGGTGGACGAAGTGGTCAAGGTCAAGAATCCGGCGCTCTTCATCCTCGACTACGAAGCCAACACCAAGGATGCCGCCACCATGAGCCAGACCATGCCGTATTTCATCCGGGCAATCCGCGCCCGTCACCCGGCGACTCCGATCCTGATCCTGACCAAAATCCGCTACCCCCGCGAAGCGATCGACAGTGCGCCGTCCGAAAACGCGCCGCGCCCGGGCAAAGTCGCGGAGCTCCAGCAAATCCAGCGTAAAATCGCCGCCGAGTTCGCCCGAAACGACTCCAACATCCACTTCATCGACGGCAGCGACATCCTCGGCGACGAGTGGGACGAAGCAACGGTCGACGGTGTCCATCCCAATGACTTCGGTTTTCACCGCATGGCGGCAAACCTGCTGCCTTCGCTCGAAAAGATCCTCGCCGGAAAGGCGGCGGCCGAACCCGTGAACACGAAATGACTGCTCGCTTGTGCGGCCGGCTGCTGGCCGGAATCATCACCGCTTCGACACTGGCCGCCGCCGATCTCGTCAACGGCAAGTCCTTCGCCGACTTCGCCGCCGGTTTCGAACGCGTCCGGACGGTGGCCGAATTGAACGAGGGCAAAAATTCCGACGAAAAATCTCCCGGCAAGGCCGAAATCATCGCAGCGGCCGACCGCATCGTGGCCGGCAAAATCCCCTTCTACGATAAAGAGTGGATCGATATCGGAGTCGGCGAAGTCGATTGGACGGGTGGCCAGCGCAACCATCAGGAGTGGGTCGCCCAGCTCAATCGCTTCCGTTATCTCGCCACCCTTGCCGACGCCTGGGAAGTGACCGGCGACGCCAAATATCCGGCGCGGGCGCTGTCACTGATGGAGGATTTTCGCAAATTCGTGGTCGAGAAGCATCATCGGGAGTTCTTTGACCCGCAGAAAAATAATGAGCTCAACGTCAGCACCCGGATGCTCAACTGGTCGCTGGCGATCCGGCGGATGGGGATGAGTCCGGTCTTCACCGACCGCAAACTCGCCGACCTCATCGAGTTCATGGACTGGGAGCTCGACGGCCTTGATCGGGTGACCAAACCCGGCATGTCCAATTTTCAGCTCGCCCAGGCCGACGCGCTGGTGCTCAATGCGCTCTACTGGCCCGCCCTTCCCGGCTCCGTCCGGCGGCTCAAGCACGGCGCGGCGGTGCTCGGCGAATGCCTCGCCAAACAGTTCCGGCCCGACGGGACGCATTGGGAGAATGCCGCCGGGTACCACGGCGGGATGTTGCGGATCGCGATCAAATACCGCAAGCTCGGCCAAGTATTCCCGGCGATCCCGCCGGTGATGCCGGACGCGGTCTTCGCCGGGGCAATCGATTTTCTCTACCTCGCCCGGCCGTGGGGATTCAACAACCACGCTCTCGGCAAGCATTTTCCGGCTTTCCGGTATGACGTTGAGCTCGCCCGCGGCCTGGCCGCCGAGGCGGGGATGCCGGACTGGCGGCCGCCGTTGTTCCGCGCCTTTCCGGATGCCGGGATTTTCTTTGCCGGCAACGCCGATGAGCATCTGATGTTCGACGCCGCCAAGGTCGGCAGCAACCATTCGCACAGCAGCCGGCTGATGGCGCTCTACGCCGCCTACGGCGAAATCATCATCGCCGACGGCGGGGTCACCACCTATGAAAAAAGCACCCCCTTTTACGTCGGCGGCCGCCACACCGCCAACCACGCCACCGTCAATCCCGACAACCTCGCCCAGCAGCTCACCGACGCCCGCGCCGAATATTGGCAAATCGAGCCCGGTTTCGCGGTGCTGGCCGGGGCCTTTGACGCCGGGTACGTCAAATGGGAACAGGGCTTCTACACCGAGCGCAAGCCGGAGTTGACGGGGAGCCACCACCGGACGGTGATCTGGCTGGCCGACGCCTCGCTCCTGATCTTCGACCGGGTCGCGGGCAAGGCCGAACGCTGGAACTACGTCTTTCCGGTGCCGGACCAGGACCGTTTGGAGAGCGATCCGGCCGGAGCTTCGTTCTTCAGCGTCAACGCCAAACGCCCCAACTTCCGGGTCCGGTTGCTCAATCCGCCGGGAAGCGGCATCGTCCAGAAAATCCACCGCGGGGAAGCTGGAGTGATTCCGCGCGGCTGGCGCGGCACCCTGACCGGCGGTGCGCCGATGCCGCTGCTCGAATTTTCAGTCGCCGGAGTCACCCCCGAAGCAACCGCGGTAACCCGGATCGCCGCCTTCAAGCCGGGCGAAGCGGCAACCGACGTCGAAATCCTCGAACGCGCCGCCGACCGCGTGGTGTTCCGCCATCCCGACGGCCGGACCGACTGTTGGGCCTGGAACGCAAGTTCCTTCAAACTCAACGGCATGGCAATCGAGTTCAAGGGTGAACACCTTCTCCTCCGGCTCGACGGCGCGGGCAAACTCGCGACGGTCTTCGCCGACCGCGGCGAAACGCTCAGCGTAAACGGCAAAGTGCTTCTCGACCACCCCGGCAAACCCTTCACCGGTTACTTGTAATGACGATATAAACAACTATTGTATTACTGAAACTCATAACTGCAGGAGAGATGCGCAATGAATCCGATCCGTCAACTCGGCGTCCGGCTGCTGGCCGGCGCGGCCTCGCTCGCGACGCTTGCCGCCGCCGACCTCGTCAACGGCAAATCCTTTGCCGACTTCGCCGCCGCCTTTGACCGTGTCCAGGCCGCCGCCGAACCCGTCGAAGACGAAAAAACCGAGCTGAGTGCCGCCAAACGCGCCGAGCTGATCAAGGCCGCCGACCGCATCGTCGACGGCGAAATTCCCTTTTACGGCAACGAATGGATCAAAGTCGGCGCCGGCGACATCGACTGGTTCGGCAGTCAGCGCAACCATCAGGAGTGGATCGCCCAGCTCAACCGCTTCCGCTATCTGGTCACCCTCGCCGACGCCTGGGAGGCGACCGGCGACGCCAAATATCCGGCGCGGGCGCTGGCGCTGATGGAGGATTTCCGCCAATTCGTGGTCGACAAACACCAGAAGAAGTTCTTTGACCCGCAAAAGGACAACCGGCTCAATGTCAGCTTGCGGATGCTCAACTGGTCGCTCGCGATCCGCCGGATGGGGGCGAGTCCGGTTTTCACCGACCGGTCGCTCAATGAGCTGCTCGATTTCATGGCCTGGGAGCTTGACAACCTCGACCGGGTCACCGCGCCGGGGATGTCGAACTTCCAGGTCGCCCAGTCCGAAGCGCTGATGCTGACTTCGCTCTATTTTCCCGGCCTCCCCGGTTCCGCCAAGCGGCTCAAGCACGGGGCCGAGGTGATGGCCGCGTGCCTCTCCAAACAGTTCCGTCCCGACGGCTCGCACTGGGAAAACTCGGCCGGCTACCACGGCGGGATGCTGCGGACCGCGATCAAGTGCCAGGCGCTGCGCCGGGAGTTCCCGGAAGTGCCGTCGGTGATGACCCCGGCGGTGTTCGCCGGCGCGGTCGATTTCCTCTACCTCGCCGGGCCGTGGGGCTTCAACGACCACGGCATCAAAGTGCCGCCCTTCCCCGCCTTCAAGTACGACCTTTCGCTCGCCAAAACCCGCGCCGCCGAGGCGGGGCTGAAGGACTGGCAGCCGCCCCTCTACCGCGCCTTTCCCGACGCCGGGGTGTTTTTCGCCGGCAACCCGAATGAGCACGTGATGTTCGATGCCGCCAAAGTCGGCAGCGGCCACTCCCACAACAGCCGGTTGATGGCGCTCTACGCCGCCTACGGCGAAATCCTGATCGCCGACTGCGGGATCACCACCTACGAGAAGAGTTCGCCCTACTACGTCGGCGGCCGCCACACCATCAACCACGCCACCGTCAACCCCGACAACCTCGCCCAGCGCCGGGTCGACGCCAAGGTCGAATTCTGGAAGATCGAGCCCGACTATGCAGTGCTGGCGGGCGTCTTCGACGCCGGTTACGTCAAGTGGGAAAAAGGCACCCTGGCCGACCGCAAGCCGGATCTCGCCGCCACCCACCGCCGGACGGTGATCTGGCTGGCCGACGCCTCGCTCCTGATCTTCGACCGGGTCGCGGGCAAGGCCGAACGCTGGAACTTCGTCTTTCCGGTGCCGAAGCAGGACATAATCGAGACCGACGCCGCCAAGAGCGCGTTCTGCTCGGTCAACGCCAAGCGCCCCAACTTCCGGGTGCGCTTGCTCAACCTCCCCGATGCGAGCGTGACCGCCAAAGTGTATGAGGGTGACCAGTCCGGCCCGGTGGCGCGCGGCTGGCTCGGCATTTTGACCGGCGGGACACCGATGCCGCTCCTGGAATTCTCGGCGGCGGGAGTGACTTCGGATTCGACCGTGGTCACCCGCATCGCCGCCGCCAAGCCGGGCGAAGCGGCAGCCGACGTCGAAGTCCTCGAACGCGCCGCCGACCGCGTGGTGTTCCGCCATCCCGACGGCCGGACCGACTGCTGGGTCTGGAACGCAAGTTCCTTCAAACTCAACGCCATGGCAATCGAGTTCAAAGGCGAACACCTTCTCCTCCGGCTCGACGCGGCGGGCAAGCTCGCGGCGGTCTTCGCCGACCGCGGCGAAGCGCTCAGCGTCGACGGCAAAGCGCTCCTCGCCGCTCCCGGCAAGCCCGCGACCGGCTACCTTAAGCCGTAAGCGAGTCCAATCCGTTCCGGAGGTCGGCTTCGAGGTCGTCGCCGTTCTCGAGGCCGACCGAGAGCCGGATCAGACTGTCGGTGATGCCGCGCCGCAAGCGTTCCCCGGGATCGATCGAGGCGTGGGTCATCCGGGCCGGGACGCAGAGCAGCGACTCCACCCCGCCGAGGCTTTCGGCGAGGAGAAAAAGCTTGACCCCGGCGATGAACTTCTTGACCGCATCGGCCCCGCCCTTGAGTTCGAAACTCAGCATGCCGCCGGGAAGGCGCATCTGCCGCCCGGCGAGTTCGTGCTGGGGATGCGAAGCGAGCCCCGGATAGTAGACGCGCGCCACCCGCGGATCGTTCTCGAGGAAGCGGGCGAGGCGAAGCGCGTTGGCGCTGTGCTCGACCATCCGGAGCTTGAGCGTCTTGAGCCCGCGGAGCTGGAGCCAGGCGTCAAAGGGCCCCGGCACCCCGCCCGCCGCGTTCTGGAAGAACTTGAGCTTGCGGTAGAGCTCCTCGTCGCGCACCACGATCGCCCCGCCGATGAGGTCGCTGTGGCCGCCGATGTACTTGGTGGTGCTGTGGATCACCAGATCCGCCCCGAGCGCCAGCGGCCGCTGCAAGTATGGACTGGCAAAGGTGTTGTCGACCGCGAGCAGCGCCCCCGCCCGGCGGGTGAGTCCGGCGATCGCGGCGAGGTCGGCGAGTTTGAGCAGCG
>CAZRFG010000167.1:0-7929 GCA_964599205.1 uncultured Victivallaceae bacterium | reverse complement strand
GGTCCGGCTTCTGGTGGGTCAAACTGGTGCCGTTCTCGGTGGTGCTCGGCACCGGATGCACGATCTGGATCATGACCGGCGGCATCCGCGACGCCTTCAGACTCTTCCGCGATCTTCGCAACAAGGGCTTCAGCACGAACGATGACGGCACGGTCGGTCACTGAGTTCCGGTTCGGCGCTCTCCGGTGAAGAACAAGGGCAAAACGCTCGCGGTCGCCAGCAGCGCGCCGATGCCGAAGAGCAGCTGGTAACGTGACATTTCGGCTCCGAACAGGGTGAAACTCCAGTTCGCCAGCTCCATTTGGCGGGCGGCGATTCCGGCGAGGTTGATGGTCAGCAGCGATGCCGCCCCGATGATCATCCGGGTCAAGGCGAGGTAGAGCGAACGCCCTTTTTCGGGGTAGATTTCCAGTCCGTAGTTGACGACCAGCATGGTGTGGGTCGCTCCCGCCATGCTGTTGATGACGTAGAAAACAATGATCGCGGTCAGCCCCAGCCAGGGGGTGGCGAGCCACAGCAGCATCGCCGCGCCGACCGCGACGGAAAGCCACATCAGGGCCCGGCGGTTGCCGTGGCGGTCGGTGACCTGGCCGAGGAAAAGCAGCAAGCCGATGCTGATCGCCTGGTTGATCAGGTTGAGCCCGCTCAGTTGCAGCAGTCCCATGCCGAAACTCTCGATCAGGAAAATGCTGACGAAGGCGTTCAGCAATCCCCGCCCGGCGGTCCAGCTGACATAAAAACCGATATAACACCAAAGCGGCCGGCTTCGGAGTTCGATCCGCTGATCCGGCGCGCTTTTTCGCCAGTGGAACAGCGTTGCCGGCTGCGGCGTCCGGTCGGGAATCCGGAGCACCAGCATGATCGCCAGGAGATGCGACAGCACCACCACCCAGTAGAGCCGGAATGCCGCTCCCGACAGGCTTGCGCTGTGGTCAACGAGGAAGCCGAAGATCAAACCGAGGATGCTCATTCCCACCAGCGACACCGAAGTTTTGACGCTGGTGAACCAGCCGCGCAAACGCACCGGCACCAAGTCGCCGATCCAGTTCGCCTCGATGGTGAGCTGGATGCCGGTGGCGATCGACATCAAAAGCGTGCTGCCGAGAAAGAGATAGAGCGGGATTTCCGGTCGCGCGCGGTTGTCGGCGCCGAGCACGGAAAAGGCCAGCAGCACCCCGATCGCCGCCCCCGCGCCGAGCATGATCGCCAGCGCCCGCCGGTTCGAACGGCAGCGGTTCAGCAGCGGCACCGCCAGCCACTGGGTGAAGTTGACCACCGCGCCGAAGCTCGAAATTGCGCCGATATGGACGTCGTGGCCGCCGAGGAGCCTGACGATCATGATTTTGAGCCCGGCGAGCGAGCTCTCTTCGCCGGAAAAGAACAAATTGGCCATGCCCAGCCGGAAACGGGACCAGTTGAGTTCTTTTTTGACTTCGGCTTCGCTTTCCGGCCCGGCGGCGGATTTAGCAATCATCGGGCGCGCTCCGCGGCAAAGGTTTGGACGGTAATCCCGTCGAGGGTGAATTCATCTCCGGCGGCGATTTCGCTCACCGGAATCCGGTCGCCGACTTTGACCGTGCCCGGTTTGACCGGGGCGTCGAGCCGGTAGCGACTGTTGCCGTCGGGCAGGTCATAACGGTCGGACGAGGGCTTCGGATTGAACTTCGAGCCGTCTGCGGGCGGGGTGACTTTGACGATTTTGCGCCATTCGCCGCCGAGCCGCGCACGGTCGCCGGGCAGGATCCGGGAGACTGACGAACTGGCGAACTCGAGGCCGTCCGCGCTGATCGCGGAGACGACCGGCAGCGCAATGCGGGCGGAACGGTCGAATGTGAGGCGGCTGCCGCCCATGGGCAGCGCTTCGACCGCCGTAACCAGCCAGCCGGAGGTTTGACCGTTGGCCGTTTTGACCAGCAGCATCCGGCCGGCCCGGTCGGCGGGGACGGCGCAGTCGGTTTCGACGGTGGCGGCGCGCTCCTCCGCGAGCTTGGCGGCGAGGCCGCCGGGAGGCGAGACGAGCTTCCCCCGGATATCGCCGGCGCATTTGATGGCGAGGTCGCCGAAGTGGAAAGTCGAGCCGCCCGCCGCGGTCAGACGGTATTCCCCGGCGGCCGCGTCGAAGCTGAGCACCGCCGCCTTGCCGTCGAAACGGATCAGACGGTCCCCGTCGCGGACTTGGGCTTCGCCGCCGCCGGAGTTGACGATGACCAGGTCGAAGCCGCCGCCGCGATTGATTCTGGCGGCGGAGACGGCTTGGCCGGCGGCGGGGAGCCGCACCGCTTCGGCGATATCCGGCTGAACTCCGGCCGCCAGCGGTTCAAAGACCGCGAGGAACGAGCTTGCCAGCGGCGCGACACCGGTGCGGCGGACGGCGAATTTATCCACCGTCCGGGTCTGGTCGGTTTCGTTGCGGTGGCGGACGCCGGGGGCGCGGCCGCGGATC
This sequence comes from uncultured Victivallaceae bacterium, assembly GCA_964599205.1. Lineage (GTDB taxonomy): Bacteria > Verrucomicrobiota > Lentisphaeria > Victivallales > Victivallaceae > JAVBUI01. Next base: position 5,486 of record CAZRFG010000167.1, on the reverse strand, counting down.
AGCTGCGTGTTGCCGCTCTCCGGCACGATCAGGGCGCGAAGGCCTTTTTCGCCGTCCTTGCCCGGGAATCGCCAGTTGATTTCGGCCGTCGCCGCGAGCGGCCCGGCTTCCGGCGCGGCGATGTAGGTATAAGCGGCGTCCGGTTTGCCGCCGAGGTAGTCGGCCAGCGTCGCTTTACCGGTCGGAACGAGCTTCGGCGCGGTCACCGCGACGGTTTCCGGCGGGCCGTATTTGGCGTTCTGGGCTTGCAGAAAATAGTCGTGGGCGGCTCCCCCTCTGACTTGAAAGAGATCGACCAGATAAGGCGGCCGCCCCGGCCGGGAGTCGATCAGGAAAACCGTTCGCCGCAGCGCCCCCGGCTTGTCGGGATACGCTCCGTCGGCGAACGCCTGGACGATGCCGGCGGCCGGTGAAACCGCCCACAAGGCGGGATTGCCGCGACCGCGGGTGTGGTTGACGCCGTCGATCAGCGCCGTATTGTGGGCCGCCGCGCCGCCGCGCCAGTACTCTTCGCGGATCGCGCCGTCGCGGTGGGCGGGATATTCGGTCGGGTTGAGCATCAGGAGATCATTGCTCCACAAGAGCAGCGAAAGCATGTCGTTGTGGGAATGGCCGTCGAGGCCGCTCCCGAAGTTCAGCACCGCCGCGCTGATTTGACCGGCCTTGCCGAGGCGCAGCACTCCCATGCCCCAGCCGGGGTAGAAGCAACTAGCCTGTTCCGGCGTCTTGCTCACCTCGTCGCCGTAGTCGTCGCCGACCGGGATGCTGCGGCCGTCGGGGAAGTTGACGGCCTGATGCCGGGTGAAAATCGCGGCGAGATCGGGGCGGGCCAGCAGGTCGCACTGCCGGAACGGCGTGTAGCCGCGCGCCGCCGCGTCGTAGCCGGCGGGGTCGCTGTAGCCCTTGATCGCCTGCGCCGTATTGCGAATGCCCCGGGCCAGCATTTCGTGGTAGGCGACGGTGCGCTCGCGCATCAGGCCGTCGGCGTAATAGTAGTTGGCGAGCAGATTGTCGAGTCCGTGCCGCCCCTCGATCATTTCGTGGACGAGGTCGCTGCCGTTCAAAACGCGCGGTTTGCCGTCGGGGCCGGACGTGTAATAATCGATGAACCGGCCCTCGGGGAAGAGCCGGCCGGCGGCGATGCAGTCGGCGTAGGCCGCGCCCATCGGGTTGCCCATCCCGCCGACCTGGCGGATAAAGGGGAGCGTGACTTCGGAAATCATCGTCTCCAGCAAGCTCCGGCAGGCGGCGCGCTGGGCGGGGGTGATGCTGAGATCGGAACTGGCAAGGTCGCTGTAGAGCGAACAGAAGTTTTTGGGAAAGACGTAATCGCCGAAATGGGTGATCCGGCCCCAGTTGCATTGGCGCGGCCAGCCGGGACGGTAGGGCTGGTTGCCGGCGACGTTGCAGATGTACTGCCGGTAGTAATCGGCGTAGGCGGTCATGATCGCCAGCGCCCGGGCGGCGCTTTCGTGGTCTTTTTTGGTTTTGCCGAGCCGGGCGAGGTCGCGGGCACGGGTCATCGCGTACAGGCTTTTGATATAGCGGAGATTGGGTTTGAGGAAAAACTTCTGCGGATTTCCCGGAGCCTGATAGAACTCAAAGTCCATTCCGTCAAAACTCAGTTTGCCGCTCGCCGGGAACGCCGCTTCGGTGATCCGGCGGCCGCATCCGGTGCAAGTGAGTTCATCCGGAGCTTCCGGCCGCCACTTGAGGACGCCCTCCTTGAGGCAGGCCGGGCAGACCATATTGGGCACCCGGCCGTCGCGCAGCGCGGGCATGGTGTTGAGCAAGGTCACGCAGCCGCCGGAGCGGTCGATGAACTGCGCGATCCATTCGGGCGACCCCTCTGGCGCGGCGGCGAGCTGGAGCGCGGCCGGCGCCAGCGCGACAAACAGCGCGGCGGCGATCCGGCGCAACGGCGAAACGATACGATGCATGGCAAAACTCCTTTGGCTGAAAAATGGCGCTTACAGCGGGTCGCCGGTGAAAAGCGGATTGAAAACTTCGTTGCTGACGGTGCGTTCCCGGCCGAAATCATCGGTGTGGCCGTCGCCGTAGAGGATGTTGGTGCGTCCAAGGTGGCGCAGGTCGATCCGGGTCGCGTTGCCGGCGCCTTTGATCAGCACCGCCTGGCCGTAGTAATAGCCGGGGTCGGACATGTTCGCCTTGTAGATCGAATCGGTGAGGAAGAGGGTGCGCGAGGGGGATTTGAGTTTGGAAATTTTCGCCCGGATGTAGCCGAGTTCGGCATTGGCGCCGAAGTCGACGTAGCGCACCCCGCCGATGTTCCGGGTATGGTCGCGCATCGGGCAGTAGAAAAATTTGGAGCCCTTGTGGCCGAGCCAGGGATTGTAGGAGGCGATGGAGACGGTGCTGCTGCTGATATAAGGATGCAGCTGATACGCGTAATCGCGGCTCCACCAGGTGGTGCCGTCGCTCAGCACCGGATAGAAATCCTCCCAGTCGCCGCCATAGAGCGCGAACAGCGCGCCGATCTGTTTTTGCTGTGAAGCGCAACTGGTCTTGCGCGCCCGCAGCCGGGCCTGGTTGAGCGACGGCAGCAGCAGCGAGGCGAGAATGGCGATGATGGCGATGACGACCAGAAGCTCGATCAATGTGAAATGCTTTCTCATGGGTTCCTCTCTCGATTTGAAGCGTTGACTGACGCGGAAAAAACGGGATGCGAAGGCGGGGACGCTCCGCCGGCTCAGATGCTGTCGCCGGTTTTCAGGATGAATTCACTCGATCCCAGCCGTTGCGGCGGGCCCGCCGGATCGACGCCGCGCTTGAACAGCTCGATCAGTTTCGCCGCATCGCCGAAGAAGTCGATCTCCATCGCCGCCAGCCGGGGGCGGATCAGTTGTCCCGCCTGAATGTCGCCGATGCCGAGCACCGCGACCTCCTCCGGAACTTTGAAATTCGCATAACGCAGCGCCTGGACCGCGCCGGTGCCGAGGTTGAAATTGCTGGCGCAGAAAATCGCGGTGTAATCGGGGCGGCGCTGCCGGTATTCGGCGAGCATGTGCGCATAACCGTCCTCCCCTTCGGCCACGGTGTAGATCCGCTCCTTGCGGACCGGGAGGCCTTTTTCGATCATCCAGTCGATATAGCAGCGGGCGCGTTCTTCAAAAACTTCACCGGCGATCGACAGACAGGCGATTTCGCGGTGGCCCCGGGCATAGAGCACGTCGAGGGCGCGGAACACCAGATCGCGCTCCTCGTAGCAGAACTGGTTGCATTCCGGGAACTGCCGCCCGACCGAACTTGAACCGTAGAAAATGCCGAAAATTCCGTTTTCGGTGAGGAGTTCGCGGTAGCGGTCGAAAACCCGGCCGCAGCGGAAGAAGACCACCGCGGCGAGCTTCTTATAGATGATCTTGAGCGACGCTGCGCTTTTTTCGAAGTCTTCGACGGTGCAATTGATCACCACCAGCCCGGCCTCGACCGCCGCTTTGGATTCGCCCAGCCCATAGGAGAAGCGGTTGAGTTCGTCGCTGGCGACCCGGTTGCTCGGCGTGACCACCAGAATCTGGCGGACTTTGCTGGTCGGCGAAATGAAAATCCCGCTCCGGCTGCGGCGGTAGAGGATGCCGTCGGCTTCAAGCTTCTCCAGCGCCTGGATCACCGTGGCCTGGCTGGCGTCAAAGCGGCTTTTGAGTTCGGCCACGGTCAGGAAACGGTCGTGCGGCCGGTAATTGCCGGATTCGATCATTTTGAGCAGAGTCAACTCAAGAAATTTGTTTTTCGGCAGCGAGGTCGGATTCATGGGAGCTCCGTTTTTTCTTTATCGATTCAATTTATTCTGTATCGATACAATTAACTTTCCCATATTATGATATATTTTGTGACAAAAGTCAAGAGCGCAAATGAAAAAAAACGGAAATTAACAACGCCGGTCAGCCGGATACGGCGGCGCGGCGGCGGTACTCGCGCGGACTCCGGCCGAACCGGGCGCGGAAGCGGCGGGTGAAGTAGTTGGAGTCGGGGAATCCGGCGGCGGCGGCGATTTCGCTGATCGCAAGCTCGCTTTCGCGCAGTTGTTTCGCCGCGCGGTTGAGCCGGATGCCGAGGAGGTAAGCGCCGGGACTGCCGCCGGTGGCAGCTTTGAACAGCCGGAGCAGATGATTCGGCGAAACCCGGGCGGTCGCCGCCAGATCCTTTAAATTGAGCGGTCTGGCGTAATCGCGTTCGAGCCGGCTGATCACCGCGCCGACCCGCAGCAGCGCGGCGCGGCTGCCGCCCGGACGTTCGGCATAACTGCGGGCGACGAAGACGATCAACTCGACCAGCAGCGCCAGCGCCGCCGCCTCGAAGCCCGGCGCTTGATCGCGCAACTCCCGCTGCAGACGCCGGATCAACTCCTCGGCATGCATCCGCATATTTCCCTCCAGCCGCAAGCGATCGGCTCCCGTCCGGTCGCGCCGCGCCGGTTCGAGGTGAAAAATCACATGATACCCCGGTATCTGCCGGAGCGAGGCGAAGGGCAGCGCCAGTCGGTCGGGATCGAACTGGACATTGAGCATGCCGACTTTGGCCCGCTCGGCGAAGTGATGGCGGACTTGGCCCTGAATCAAAAAGAGGTCGCCGGCGCTGACCGGAAACGCTTCGCCGTCGAGGTGGTGGACGGTGCTTCCGGCGGTGATCAGCACGAGCTCGCTGAAATCGTGGCAGTGCCCGACTCTGGTGAGGTCGTAGGGGTGCTGCGAAAGCGGCGAGGGATTGACCTCGCTCACCGCGATCGCGATGCCGGAGGTGAAATAATGGGCTCCGCAAGCCTGATCGGAAATAGACTCTGCCATATTATATCATACCATCCGAAGGTGCGGAATGCAAACCGGTTTGCCCCGGAAAGCGCTTGGGGCGATGCCCCCCGTCGGGGCTTCAGCGGCGGCGGCGGATGGATTTGACGGTGAAGCCTTCGAGTTTTTCGGGGGGCACGGTTTCGGGCCAGAGGCGGCTGAAGGCGATGGCGGCGGTCATCATGGTGACCTGGCAGAAGACATTGCCCCAGTAAATATGGACCGGAAGCCGGATGGCGGCGGGGAGCCAGCCGTGGAAACTTCCGACAATATACAAATTCATCGCGGTGCCGCAGGCGAAACCGAGCCAGATCGAGCGGTTGCCGACCCGGGGGAAGAAGAACCCCAGCATGAAGAAGCTGAGGCCGAACATGACCAGCGTGCCGCCGATCATGAAGCTGAGGTCGACCATGCTTTCCTTGGGCAGCACCGCGAGGAGCGCGGCGCCGCCGACCATCACGGCGGCGATGAGGAAGGAGCCGACCCGGGCGCAGCGCATGTAAAAGGCCTCCTCGCGGTCGGGGCAGAGAATGTTGCGGATGACGTCGGCGGTGATCACCGAGGAGATCGCGTTGAGGCCCGAGCTGAGCGCCCCCATCCCGGCGGAGAGCACGCCGGCGACGATCAACCCGGAGAAGCCGACGGGGATATAGTTCCGGATGAAGTGGGGAAAGACCTGGTCGG
>CAZRFG010000166.1:0-7939 GCA_964599205.1 uncultured Victivallaceae bacterium | reverse complement strand
CGTGATTCTGGTCGGTGAAATGCGCGACATCGAGACCATCGGCGCGGCGGTGACCGCGGCGGAAACCGGGCATTTGGTGTTCGGCACCTTGCACACCACCGGGGCGGCCCGGACGGTCGACCGTATCGTCGACGCCTTCCCGACCAACCAGCAGGCCCAGATCCGGACCCAGCTGGCTTCCTCGCTGGTCGCGGTGATCTCCCAGGTGCTGCTGCCGCGCTGCGACAAGGCCGGCCGGATCGCCGCTTTTGAAATCATGGTGATGACGCCGTCGATCCAGGCGCTGATCCGCGACAACAAGAGCTTCCGCATCACCTCCGAACTCCAGACCGGGGCCAAGTACGGGATGAACACCCTCGACGCCCATTTGATCGACCTCTTCCGCGGCGGCAAGATCAGCTACGCGGAAATGATCACCAACGCCCAGGACGCCGACACGCTGATGGAGAAACTCCAGCAGGAACAGGGCAAGAAATAAGGTTCGCAACAGCGAAAGGGAAGTCATATGCCACAGTTTACTTACACTGCGATGGATGCGAACGGCAAGGAAAAAAAGGGCAAAATCAACGCCGCTACCGAAGACGCCGCCGCGAACGAACTCAAAAAACAGGGCCTCTTTCCGACATCGATCAAGGGCGAGGAGGCCGCCAATCCCAAGCAGCGGCTCGGCGGCGCCACCGGCCCCAAAAAGAAAAAGGGCGGCGGTTTCGGCGACATCACGCTGGGAACGCCGGTCATCAAGCGCAAGGAATTGACCGTCCTCACCCGGCAGCTGGCGACGCTGCTCGACGCCGGTCTGCCGCTGATCCGCTCGCTCCGCACCCTTGAGCGCCAGGCCAAGAATCCCTTGGTCAAAAAAGTGCTCGGCTCGGCCGCCGACACCGTCGAAGGCGGTTCGACCTTCGCCGAAGCGTTGGCCCAGCATCCCAAATCCTTTGACAAGCTCTATTTGAACATGATCCGCGCCGGTGAGGCGTCGGGGGCGATGGAAGTCATTTTGAACCGTCTGGCGACCTTTATGGAAAAAGCGTCGCGCATCGCCGGCAAAGTCAAATCGGCGATGATCTACCCGGCGGTGGTGATGTCGATCGCCCTCCTGGTGACCGCCGGTCTGATGATCTTCATCGTGCCGAACTTCCAGAAGATCTTCACCGAACTCCTCGGCGAAAAGGAAAAACTGCCCGACCTCACGCTGTTCGTGATGGGGATCAGTAACCTGCTCAAGAACGACGCCTGGGTGTTCGCGGTCGGGATCGTGGTGATCATCATCGCGATGAAACTGATCAACAAGACCAAATACGGCAAGATCGGCTTCGACTGGATCAAGTACAACATGCCGCTTTTCGGCCCGATCATTTCGCGATCGGCGATCTCGCGTTTCGCCCGAACGCTGGGGACGCTGATGTCCTCCGGGGTGCCGGTATTGAACGCGCTGATCATCGTTCGCGACACCGCCGGTAACGAAATCGTCTCGATGGCGGTCCAGAAAGTCCACGACGCGGTCAAGGAAGGGGAAGGCATCGCCGCCCCGCTCGGCGCCACCGGGATCTTTCCGCAGATGGTGGTCAGTATGGTCGAGGTCGGCGAAGAGACCGGTAAACTCCCTGAAATGCTCGACAAGATCGCCAATACCTACGACGAAGAAGTCGACAACGCGGTGAGCGCGCTGACCTCGATGATCGAGCCGTTGATGATCGTCGGCCTGGCCGTCATCGTCGGTACCATCGTAATCGCCCTCTTCCTGCCGTTGACTAAAATCATCGAAAAGCTGGGTTGAGCCGCTTTTCTCGCAAGCGCGGGGATGTTTATGCTTTTCGCCGTTATCATGGCCGGCGGGCGCGGTGAGCGCTTCTGGCCGCTCAGCCGGAAGACCCGGCCGAAACAACTGTTACGCCTCCTGAGCGACTTCACCATGCTCGAAGAGACGGTTCGCCGCCTCGACGGTCTGGTGCCGCGCGAGCGAATTCTGATTATCACCAACTGTGAGCTGGTCGATTCGATGCGCAAGATTCTGGGCGGTTTGCCGCCCGGGAACATCATCGGCGAGCCGGTCGGCCGCGACACCGGCCCCTGTGTGGCGCTCGCCGCCGCGCTGGTGCGGAGTCGTGGCGGCGAAGACGCGGTGATGGCGCTGCTGCCCGCCGACGCGGTGATTCACGATGCCGCCTCATTGCGGCAGGTGCTCGGCGACGCCGCCGCTTACGCCGCCGCGATGCCGGAGTCGCTGCTCACCATCGGCATTCCGCCGACCTTCGCCGCCACCGGCTACGGCTATATTCACTGCGGCGCGGCGGTGCCGTTCGCGACCCAAACCACCTTTCACGCCGGGCTCGGTTTCCGTGAAAAACCGGATGAAAAGACCGCCGAGGCGATGCTCCGCGACGGCAATTACCGCTGGAACAGCGGTATGTTCATCTGGTCGGTCAAGGCGATTTCACGCGCGTTCCGGCTCTGGGCGCCGGAGCTCGCCGCCGCCGAAGAAAAGTTTCTTCAGGCCGAACGCAGCGGGACGCTGATGGCCGAACTCCCCGAACTCTACGGCAAGTGCGCCAAAATTTCGATCGACTACGCGGTGATGGAAAAAGCCTCTCCGATCGTGGTCGCCGACTGCACCTTTGACTGGGATGACGCCGGGAGCTGGACCGCGCTCCGCAACCACCTCGAAGCCGACTCCGACGAAAACGTCGTTTCCGGCCGTTTCGCCGGGGTCGACGTCCGCCATTGCACGGTGATCAATGACAGCAAAAATCACCTGATCGCCGCCCTCGACGTCGAGGACCTGGTGATCGTCCACACCGGCGACGCCACCTTGATCACCTCGGCCCGCTCCGCCCAGCGGATCAAACTTCTGCTCGAGGAAATCCGCACTCAGGACAATACCGAAGACCTTTTTTAGTTTTGCGGCGAGGGGTGAAGTGATGCGGGGGAAAAGGGAACCTTTTTTGAAAAAAGGGTTCCCTTCTCCCCCGCGCCCCCTCATCCTTTGCAAAAACTTTTGGGTTGGCGTTTTTTTGATTTTTGCGTTGCGAAAATCAGAAAATCGCGCGAGCAAGGGGTGGGGAGGGGATACCGGAAGATGATTGAGGGAAAGTTGGGTATGGAGTATTTATTTAACATCGGGAATACCAATACGCAGTATGCGGCGCTGGTTGAGGGGCGGATCGGCGAAGTCCGGTACTGCCGCACCGCCGAGCTCGATTTTGAGCGGTTTGCCGCCGATGATATGTTGATCGTTTCCACCGTGGTGCCGGCGATCCGGAGCAGGTTCGGACAACGCCGGGTTTTTGACCTCGGGATCGCCCATGCCGCCGCCGCCGGGCTCGATTTGAGCAAGGTGGATGCCTCCACCCTCGGCGCCGACCGCCTCGCCAATGCGATCATGCTGGCCCGCTCGCCGGAGCGGCTGCCGGCGGTGGCGGTCGATTGCGGCACCGCGATCACCCTCGAGATTGTCGATCGCGAGCGCTGTTTCCGCGGCGGAGCGATTCTGCCCGGACGCGCTTTGATGCGCCGCGCCCTTCACTCCGGCACCGCCCAGCTCCCTGAACTTCCGCTCGTCGAGCAGCTTCCCGGCGAGCCGGGGCGGGATACCGCGGGCTCAATGCTCTTCGGCATCGACCGCGGCGCGGTCGGCGCGGTGCGCGAACTCCTGACCGCACTGGAACATCAATTCGGCTCCGGTCTCCGCAAGGTGGCGACCGGCGGCGACGCCGCCTTTTTTTGCCGGGCGATGCCGGAGCTGGAACCGGCACCCGAGACCTTCACTCTTGACGGTTTGCTCGCCGCTTATCAAGCATTTTGTTGTAAATCACCCTTTTTTGCCTGAAAAAAGCAACTTTTTTTAGTTTTTTTTCAAAAAAAACTCAAAAAAGCACTTTTTTCGCTTGTCTTCACCGAATCATGCGCTATAATTATTGGTAGACAACCCTCAACCAAAAGGGAGAAAGAAAATCATGAAGCATTCGTTCTATGATGTCAAGGCGAAAGCCAAGGTCACCGCTGAAGTCACTGATTGCGTTACCTATGGCACCGCCAGCCGCAAGCGCTATGCTTTCAAAGCCAAAACCAAAGACGGCCGCAACCTGACCGCCTTCGTCAGCAAGGAAGTCTGGGAAAAAGGCAAGAAGAAATAACTTCTTTCTGTCATTGATTTCCGATCGCGGTCCGGTTCACGCCGGGCCGCGGTTTTTTTGTGCCGAAAAATGCCGCCGCGAAATATTTTTCGCGGCGGCATTTTGAACTAAGTCGAGCTCAGAGCTCGTTGGCGTGGATCGGCAGCGTGTAGCCGCGCTCAATCCGGATCAGAATGGAGGTGCAAAAGCAGATCAGCAGGTTGGTGGCGATGTTGCCGAGCGCAAAAATCAACGCATATTTGTCGTTTCCGAATTTGATGGAAACGATCAATTGAGCGGCGAGAAGGCCCATTGCCAGCAGAAATTTCACCGCGATGGCGACCATCAAGCCGTGGTGCGGCAAGCCGTTTTTGAGCGGAAGTCCGGCTTTGGCGCGGCGCATGTCCGCCCGGATGCCGCGGGCCAGAAAGACCCAGATCGCAAGCACCACCACCGAAAGCGGAATCACGATGGTGATGAAGTTGTTGAACGCCTTGGTCATGCCGTGTTCACGGAAATACGGCAGGAAGGCTATCGGCAGCAGCAACGAAATAATCATCAACGCATCAAACAGGACAAGTGCCAGCCGCAGATATTTCGGGTGAAGTCCGGTGGTCGGCACGACCGCCACTTCCTCGTAGCCTTTGGGATCCCAGGGCGCCGGCGGATGGAACGACTGGTCGCCGCCGCGTTTATTCCACATCCGGTACCCCCAGACAATGGCGATACAGTTGATCAGCATCATCGAGGTCGACCAGGTGAAGTTGAAGCGGTAGCAGAAGGTGCCGTCGAAAAACATCCGCAGCACGTCGAGGTATACCCCGAAGACCAGACCGGCGATGATGGCGCAGAACGAACGGATGATCCCCTGCGCCGAACAAAATTGACCGTAACGCGATCCCGGAAAGAGGCGCATGATCATCGGCAGCGAACTGGCCGCCACCAGCGCGTTCAAAAAAACGGTGAGCAGCATCGAACCGAGCGAGAGATAGAAAAAGTAGGTGCCGGGCAGATCGATGAATATCCAGATCCAGTTCATCCCGGTTCCGACTACGGTGAAAATGCTGATATAGGAATATACCCGCAACGGATGCCAGCGGTCGACGAAGACGGCGGCGAAATAGACCGCGACCATTGAAATGATGGAGGTGATCGCGTTCATTTTTCCGATTTGGGCCAGCGACATTTTCATTTCAAGCTGAAAGAAGACGGTGAACCCCCAGGAGGCGCCGGCCATCGCGCCGATCCCGGCGCTGATGAACAAAAACCAGTAGAAGCGGTCGGTGAACGATTCCTTGAAGTAGGTCTTGATGCCGTAAATGCCGCCCTTGGCTTTGGCTTTGGTGGTGTCGACCGGCGGATATTCGCCTTCTTTGACCATGAAGCACATCACCCCGAAGCCGAGCAGATAAAGCACCGTCGACGCGAGAAAAATCTCATGCATGTGGGTCTGGGCGTACTGGAATGCCAGCCAGTTGTAGAGCGCCGCCGCCCCGGTGCCGACGATCCGGAACGCCCCGGCGAAGCGTCCGAGGTGGCTCGGCGGCACCACGTCGTTGAAAAGATAGGTGAAAATCGAGTTGACGAAGAGGTTGAAGAACTGGAACATGGTCATGAAGATGCCGATCAGCACCACCGCCACCGTCGCCGGCGCCCAGGAGTTGAGCAAGGGCAGGGTCTTCTGGAACCATGCCGCGATTTCGGCGCTCCAGCCGAGCATCAGCAAGGTGATGCAGAGGAACGGCATGGTCGCCACGATGAAGGGAATCCGGCGTCCCCAGCGGCTGCGGCAACTGTCGCTCTTGACGCTGACATAGGGCGCGATGGTCATATTGAGAATATTGGGAATGGTGGTCAGGATCAGTCCCATTACCCAGTTCGGCGCGCCGAGACCTTGCAGTTTCAGCGGAATCAGACTCGGCACCACCGCTTCCATGATGGTGAAGCAAAAATCCCCCCAGAGCAGCCAGGCGAACAGTGAAATCAACCCGGTTTTGGTGTAGAACAGCGTTCCGCAGCGGAACACCTTTTCTTCGGTCGGAGCAGTCGAACTCATTTTCCATTCCTATTTTGAAGTGAATGATAGTGATTCGTTGTAAGCTAACCCCCCGGGAATAAAAAATCAAGGGGAAGGATCAGTGGATCAACAAGAAAGTTACAATTCCGCGAGAATCTTCGCCGCCAGCGCATCCCATTCCGCCGGGAAGAGCTCGGCGAGATGGCGCTCCATCAGCTCCGGCCGGACATGGGGCAAATACGCTTCGCCGTAGGCTTCTCGGGCCGCTTCGCACAGCGCGGGGTATTCGAGGAGGTCGCGCCGGACCAGCTCGGGAGTGACCAGATAGTGGGCGAAAACCCGCTTTTCCCGGATCGCGCGCGCCCCGGCCGTACCGAGGGCAAGGTGAATGAAGGCCAGCGTCGCCAACGTGGTAAAGCGGAAACTCGCAAGCTCAAAACGGTGGAATCTCACCTCGGCAAGCATCCGTTCGAGAATTGCCAGCAGTTTTTCGCACCCTTCGCGGCGGTTGCCGAGGGCGAAGAAGAGAGCGTAGCCCGCAAAGGGGGAGTGAAGCAGCTGGTCTTCGAATTCGGCAAGTTCGGCCTCGGCGTCTTTGTCCACGTACTGATAACGGTTGAGCCGGTGTTTCAGCCGCGCGCCGAAACCCTTGGCGAAGGGGAGCAGGCCGTCGAGCGGCCAGAGCAGCATCGGGAAATAATCGACCGGAGCCCCGTAGCGGCAGCGGCTGAAAATCCGGTCGAACTCCTCGCCCGGCGTCGGGATCGCCGCGTTCCAAGTCGCTTCCCCCTGGGTCAGGTGCTGCGGGAAGGAACTGCCGAAGGGCATCCCGCTGTCCGGCCAGTCGGTCATGATCGAAGCGTTGCCGCCGGCCTGGTAGATGGTCCGGGCCATCTTGCGGATGTTGAGGTCGCGTAAGCCGAGCGGACTGTGGAGCGCGCCGTGCACCGACTCCGCCCGCGCCGCCGGGCCGCCGATCACCCGGTCGATCTCGATCTGGTCGAGCACCAACGGCAGCTGGTCGGCCATGTCGCCGTGGGAAAAATCGCCGTAGTTCCAGAAGTGAAAGCGGGTGCCGGCGTCGAAATCGGCCAGCACCTCCGGCTGGTGGATCGCAATGTCGTGCCAGAGGATCGGGGTGACGCCGCAGCTCTTGACGTAATCGGCGACCCGTTTGTGGTATTTGGCCCACAGCCGGGACTTGCCGTGTGCCGCGGCAAAGGCGGCGCACTCGGGGCAGACTCCGAGCTGACGGCACTCGTCGCCCCCGATATGGAGGAAGCGGATGCCGGGGTGGCTGGCGATGAGGTCGTCGATCTGCGCTTTGACCAGCTCAAAGGTCGCTTCTTTCAACGGACAGAACTGCTGCGGATGCTCGGGGTTTTCCGAACAGTGTTGATACTCCTCCTGAATCAGCGCATAGTAGACGTGGCCGAGCGACTGGACCAGCGGGATGATCTCGATGTTGCGCTCGCGGCAATGCTGTTGGAAGACGGCGAGTCCTTCGCGTGTATAAGCCGCCCGGCAGCTGAGCCTGGGGTGATTGCGCCACGGAAAGGTGGTCTCGTATTCGAGGAGGAGGGTGTTGAGTCTGGCGTCGAACATCGACTCGAGATAGAGTTCCAGCGCTCCGGCGTCGGGCGCGATCATCGGCATGTGGTCGTGGACAATGTGGTTGCAGAGCATCACGCCGCGCATTTCGAAGTCGGCGAAGTCGTGGATGTGGAGCGCCGGGAGGCCGTTTTCGCCGGCCTGGCGGATCAGCTGCCGCAGCGTCGAGAGCCCGGCGGCGAGGCCGCCCCGGCCGGCG
>CAZRFG010000165.1:0-8053 GCA_964599205.1 uncultured Victivallaceae bacterium | reverse complement strand
CCTCGAACGGTGTTTTCCCATCGCGGTCAAAGGGGACGATCTCCCAGACTTTGACTTCATAGGGAGCGAGATATTCCTTCAGCTTCGCCTGCTCGCCCGCGAATGCGCCGACGGTGACGCCGTCGGCGAGAATCCGGTAGCGGCCGGACTGCCGCAGCGGCGCGGCGCCGTCGAGTTTCGCCCAGCGGTCGCCGGTGTTGACCGCGAAGACTCCGATTGAGCCGTCGGCGGCGATCCAGGTCGAGCTCAGGATGCGCGGCGTTTCGATCTGCCGGACCGAGCCTGAGGGGCCGGTGTAATGAAGCGTGGACAGGCGGATTTCCGGTTGGTCTTGCCACTCAAGTTCGCCGGTGAGTTCGCCGTAGGTCAAATAGCGGTGATACTGCTGGCGGATTTTGGATAAATTGCCGAGGTACTGCGCTTTGGCAAGGTGCTGCTGATTGGTCAGCCAGAGCTGGCTCCAGCCGGGCTGGAGTCCCCAGACCAGCGCCCGGGCCTGAACCGCGACAAAGGCGTCGAAACTGTCCTGTTCCGAAGCCGGACTGCCGAAGTAAATGGTGTAGCCGGAATAGACGTAAGGCAGCAGCGGCACGTCCTCGGTGCCGACCGGCAGCCACATCAGATTGCCGGCCAGGCTGTCGATGAACATTTCCTGGGCGCACTCGCTGGTGATCGCGACCTTGCCGCCGCTTTGCTCCGCCAATTTGGCGAGCAATGTGCGGTAACCGTCGATCCAGTATTTGCCGGCGCCGAGCGGATGGCCGTGCTTGGAGTCAAAGCACCAGTTGGGCTCGACCGCCGCCACCTGGTCGAGATAGATGGCGTCGATTTTATAACGGCGGACGAATTCGGCATTGTAACGGGACAGGAAGTCCTGATAGAAGGCGGTCGCCGGACACATTGCAGTGAAGGGGCGTTTGGGGGTGCCCCACTGTTCTTCGTAGAGCTTGCCGTCGCGACGCATTGCCGCAAAGGGTTTGGCTTCGGCAAAGGACGGCAGTGAGTTGTCCCAGACGTGGCCGTTGGTGTAGGGCATCACCAGATTGCCGGCGGCGCGCATGGATTCGAGCGCTTCCCCGAAGCCGTCCTTGGGCTTGAGCTCGGGGTATTCGGTGTCGAAGTCGCTGCGGTGCCAGACGTAGTAGTGGAGCGCCACCGGGACGCCGGTGTTGCGCTGCGCCCGCTCGATTGTGCGGGCGATTTCGGCGGGCGAACTCCAGCCGAGGCAAAACCACGGCCCGGCATGGATAAAGGAATCGGGAATGTCGTGTCGGACGGCGAGTTTGCCGCGCCGCAGCCACGGCGCATTCGCCTCGGCCCATTCGCGATAGTACTTGGCCATTGCCCGCCAGTCGCCTTTGAGCAGGGCCAGCCGAAATGGGGCGGCGGTCGCCGCGGCTTTGCCGTCGCGGTACTGGACGATGGTTTTGACCGCGAGGTCCTGGTCGCCGGAGACGGTGAACTCCTTTCCCCAGCTCTCGGGATCGTGCGCGCCGAAATAGAGCGAAACGCCGTCGCGGGTGAGTCCGGTGAACTGGGTGTAGCCGGTGAACGAGGGATAGCGCTCGCGCCGCGCCGTCCGGTTGTTTTTGAACAGCTTGCCGCCATAATTGCCGGTCGGGAAGAGAAGATCGGCGGTGCCGGGCTCGACCGCACGTTCGAGGATCGGGAACACCGTCGCGGCCAGTTGCAAAGCGGTGGCGCGGCTGGTGACCGCGATCGTCCAGTCGGCGGCGGCCCGGCCGGGGACAAGGCGGACGGTTACGACCACGTCGAGCGCATTCTTCTCGTTTCCGGCGGTGAGACCGCGGACGGTGAATTCAAGGGTGTCGGCGTCGGGGCGGCGGTATGACCTCCGGCCCTCGGGCGCATTGCCGGATACAGTCAAGGTTTTGCCGTCCGGCCCGATCATTTCGATCCGGAACAGTTCGGGGTCGGCGGCGCGGCCGAAACTGGCGCCGCCGCCGCCGATCGTTTCGCAGCCGTAGGTCCGGTCGGAAAATTTGAGCTGCATGGCGCCGTCGCCGAGCTCGAGCGCTCCGGCCGTCAGCGCCAGCCAGCCGCCAAGCAGCAGCCAGGTGAGCAATTTCATGATGGATGATCCGTTGCGGTTACTTGGTGTCGGTTTCGTAGGCGGCCTTGACGTCGCTTTCGGGAAGCGCGGTGTTATAAATTTTGAGTTCGTCGAGGATGATCCGGTTGGCCGGATTGTCGCCGTCGGCGGCGATCACCGGCAGCACGCTCAAAGCCGTCCAGTCCCGCGGTCCGGCGGCTTCCGCGGCGAAGAACTCCGGCATTTCGACGGATTCGATCTTTTCGCCGTTGTGGTAGAGGGTCAGGGTCTTGGCGTCCCAGGTGACGTCGATTTTCTGAAAGTCCTCGTAGATGCTTGCCGCCGGGATTTTCACCACCGCGCGGGCGGTGCCCTTGTCTTTGTCGGTGACCATGATCTGGGAGTTGTAGTTGCCTTTGTTATCGAGGAAAAAGTAATAAATCAGCACGTTTCCCGCGGCGCGTTTACCGGGGCTGTAGATATGCAGGATCCGGGCCGAGGACCCCGGTTTGATCGACTTTGGATTGAACCAGAAGGATACCGTGCCGGCGGGAAAATTGAAATTTTTGGTGGCGGCATAGGTCAGGGTTTCTTTCTTTCCGGCATTGTCGTCGCTCAGCATCAATCCACAGCCTTTTTTGCCGGCGGGGAAATTCGCCTCCGGGTTGACGGTCAACGGACTCACCGGCAGTTTATTGCCGGCGGCGACCGCCGGCTTGAGGTTTTTGGCGTCGAAATTGAGTTCGAAAACCGGTTCTGTCGCGGTCATCGTCAGCGTGGAAAAGCCGATTGCGGTGCAAAGGATGGCGGTGATGCGTTTCATTTTCTTTCCTTCCATGGTTAAAGCAAGACCCATTTGCTCTGGTTGTAAATTCCCTGCATGCCGTCGGTGTATTTGCGGCTGACGCTGTGACCGTCGGAGTAGGAGACCGAGGCGCGTCCGCCGTGGCAGTAATTGATGCAAGCCTCGGTCGGGTAGGTCACCGGATCGAACTGCGGCAGGCCGTTGACCATGAAGACCGGTTTGCCGGCGCCGTTCTTAAGCCCGGCTTCGGTTTGCGCCAGCGTGGTGCTCGGCTGGCGGATTTTGCTGAGTTTGACCCCGAAGTTGCTGCCGTTGATATCCACCATCAGCGCGGAGTTGTAGGCGTAACTGCTCAGCCAGTAATCGCCGTTGCGCTTGAGATAGGGCGCTTCGCGGTTGGCGAAACAGTAGAAGAGCTTGTGGTTGTTCGGCGTCGGCAGCGACTGGTCGGTGGCGAAAGCCGCCCAGTTATTGATCGGGGTCGCTCCGACGTACTGGGCGATATGCCAGGTGAAATCGGCCGGCGCTTTGCCCGGATAGAGGGAGCGTCCCGGCGTATAGTATTCGCGGTTGTCCCCGGCGTACAGGACATGGGCCATCGCGATCTGGCGCGACTGGTTTAAACAAGTGCTGAAACGCGCCTGTTCCCGCGCTTTGTTGAGTGCCGGCAGCAGCATTGAGGCCAGGATCGCGATGATCGCGATCACCACCAAGAGTTCAATCAGCGTAAAATTCATCTTTTTCATCAGCTTGACTCCTTGCGATTGGTATATTCCGGGATTCAGGATTTCCGACTTGATTTGGTTCCGGGGAGGGGGCGCGAGGTTTCGCCGATCGACATTTCACCCCGCAGCAGGAGTTTTCGCTCCGGCGCGTGGCCGTCCACCGCCGATCGCAGCAGCGACACCGCGTGGCGGCCGACTTCGCGGTAGAACACATTGTAGAAGCTCGGTTCCGGATACAGATTGATGGTGGTGGTCGCGGCGCAGATGCCGAGCAGGTCGAGGTCACTGCCGGGCTTGAGTCCGTGGCGGAACATCGCCTGATAAAGCGGCATCATCGAATGGGTGTAGGAGATCACGATCAATTCGTATTTGCGGTGCGGGCCGGTTTTGATCCAGTCTTCGATTTCGCTGTTCAATTTGTTCAGGTTGCGGGTGAATTTGAGCCGTTCGACGCCGATTCCGCTGCCGATCAGCCGGGATGTCAGCAAGCTGACTTTGTAATCCTGGAACAGCGCCGACGAGGCGTACGGTTCCGCGCTGCGGTCCTCTTCGAGGATCACGCAATTGCGGTATCCGACGGCGGCGATGTATTTGAAAATCGAATCGCACATGTAGGGGATGTCGAGCGTCACCACCAGATCGTCGTTGAGCGCGGGGACGATCGGGCTCGACGGGATTTTGAGGATCTGCTGGTTGTTGTCGTTGACTTTGCGCTGGAGTTTTTCCAGTTCCTCGCCCATGAAGATCACGCCGTCGGCGTCGGCCAGCTGTTCGTACTGCCGCTCGATGGTCATCGGGTCGTCGGTGCGCGAAAAGTGCATGATGTTCAAATTGACGTTGCAGTTCTGCGCTTCCTCGATCGCGCCGTGGTAGATTTCGGTGGTGATCCCGAGGTAGTCGGCGGTCAAGGTTTCGGGAACTTCGCGGCACAGCACAAAGTGCCGGTATTTGAGCCGGATTTCCGCGTCCGGCGCAACGAAACTGCCCTTGCCGTGCTGCCGCAGCAGCAGGCCTTCTTTTTCCAGGGTCTGCAAGGCGGTGATCACCGAGCTGCGGCCGCAGCCGAACTGGGCGGCCAGCGTGTTGTCGCTCGGCAGCAGTTCGCCCGGCGGGTAGGAGCCGTTGCGGATGCCGGCGCGAATCGCGTTCTTGACCCGTTCCGGAACTCCGCAGAGATTGATGGTTGCTGGTTTCGAATTCATGATTTTCCCCGGTTATGGAAAGATTGCTTTCGCTCTTCAAATTTCCCGCCGTTGGAGATCGGAATCAAACGTCCGGGATACTTGTTTAAACATGTTTGAATATATTGTAGCAAAAAAAAAATTTAAGTCAAGGGGGCAATTTGAAATTATCGATTTTTTTCCAGAAAATGCTCGACTTCACGGAGCGCCTTTTGCTGGCACTCGCGCGTGACGTCGTAGAAGAAGCCGTGTTCGGCGTCGTCAAAGACCACGGTCCGGCAGGAGCGGCCGAAATCGTGCATTTTCGCCTCGAATTCGAGGCTGTGGCGCAGGGGAAACATGTGTTCGTTGGCGGCATGCAAATTGAGCACCGGGCAACTCGAGGCATTGACGTGACGGATCGGCGACAGCCGGGCATAAAGGTCGGGATCGTCGGCGTACGGCCGTCCCGCCGCCCGCTGCATCGCCTCGGCGATCGGGGGGAAAATATTCGGCCACGGGGCGAAATAGGGCGGAAAGGCCGAGACGATCAGACCCGCCGCCGGAACCGCCGCGCCGGTCACCGCTTCGCCGCAGCTTCCGGCGGCGGCCAGCGCCAGCAGCGCGGCGAGATGGGCCCCGGCGGAGCCGCCGTAGATGACGATCTGGCCGTCATGGCCGGCGGCCTCCAGGCGGTCGGCGAAAAGGCGGATGCTCTCGCGCAGGTCCGCAAGCTGATCCACCGCCGTAACGTTGAGCCGGTAGTCGGCGGCGGCGCAATGGTGGCCGCGGTTGCGGAAATACTCGATCAACTTGTGCCCGCTGACCCGGCTTCCGCCATGCCAGCCGCCGCCGTGAACATAGAACAGCGCCGGAACCGCGGTGTCGTCGCCGTCCGGCCGGAAGATGTCGAGCGCCCGCCCCGGCACCAGCGGGGAGTCGAGATACATACTTTCAAAGCGAAGCATAATTCTCCTTTGGCCGGGTTCCCGGCGGATAAATGTGGAATTCCGGACTCCTCACGCAGCGCGGCAGCGCGGGATCGGCGGCGACTTCATTAAGCAAGGTGAAACTGAGCTTGCCCGCCTCGAAAAGCTGGTAGTCGGCGAGAAACGCGTATTCTCCGAGAAAGGCGACCGCCCGGTTTTCGGCGAACACTCCGAGCCTGACCGGGAGGCGGCTGCCGAAGAGCGCCGGGAGCGCGAGAAAAGGCAGCATCCCCCCCATCACCGCCAGCGCGTCGATCTCATCCGGACGCTCCAGGATGGCGCGGAGTTTGGCGGCGACGGTTTTTTCGGTCACCGCATGGACCCGGTCGCCGGCGGCTTTGAAGGCTTCGGCGGCCTGGCGGTGGTTCGGATGTTTGAGGTTGCCGAGGAAGTGAATTCGTTTCGCCCCGTCGGCCGCCAGCGCTTGACGCAATGCCGCGGCCACCGCCGGATAGTCGATCCGGACGTTGTGCCAAGTTAGGCGGTTGCGGGTGACCGCGCTGATGAAAGGAGTGCCGCGTACTTCGAGCTCCCGGATCATCGCGGCGTCTTCGCCGATCAGGATCACTCCGGCGTCTTCGGTGGAGGCCGGAAGTTGGCGCGAGACGGTGACTTCGATGCCGAATTCGCGGCCGCTTGCTTCCACCCCGTTCCAGTAGTCTCCGAGCCACAGCGCCGGATTCTTCACCTCGCCGGTGCAGATGATTTCGATGCGGCGGAAGTAGCGCGGGACCTGCCGCACGTAACTTCCGCTGCGGTGGCGGCGTTCCACCAGGCCCGCCGCGGTGAGTTCGTCAAGCGCCCGCCGGGCGGTGATCTCGGAGACTTCGAATTGCGCCGCCAGCTGGGTCTGGCCCGGCAGTTTGTCGCCGGGGGCGCGTTCGCCGCAACGGATTTCGCGTTTGATGATTTCGACGATTTGACGGTATTTGTTCATGGGGGTCAATATAATAGTTTGAATTTTTTTTGCAAGTCGGATTTGCAAAAAAATCATAAAGTAGGTATAGTAAAATTATACTTAGTTTAAACCTGCCAAAAGAGGGAGCCACGGCAATGAAAAAACTTAATTTTGCGGTGATCGGCTGCGGCGCGCTGGCGCAGATGCAGCATATTCCGAATCTGGCGAAGTCGGCCAAGGCGCGGCTTCACACGTGCTGCGATCTCTCCGACGCGTCGCTCGCGCTTTGCCGCGAGCGCTACGGCGCGGCGACTGCCAAAGACTGGCGATCGGTGATCGCCGACCCCGCCATCGACGCGATCTGCCTCGCCACCACCGAGAAACTCCGTTATCCGGTGATCGAGTGCGCGGCCGAACACCGCAAACCGATCTACGTCGAGAAGCCGCTGGCGACCACCCTGGAGGAGGTTTACCGGATTCAAAAGGTGGTCAAATCGAGCGGCATTCCCTTCTGCGTCGGCCACAACCGCCGCAACAGCCCGGCGATGATCGACGCCCACCGCATCTTCCGCGCCCAGATGACGGAGAACAAACAAGCTCCGTGGCGCTGGAACCGCGAACCCGACCGGCCGCGCCGGGCGGACGACGGGCGCGCTTCGATGAGCGTCCGGATCAACGACGACTGGTACAGCTGGAAGGGCTGGGTCTTCGATCCCGCCCAGGCTCCGCACGGGCCGATGCTCTTTGAAATGACCCACTTCACCGACTTGTGCAACTGGTTCCTCGCCGCCGAGCCGGAGGAGGTGGTGGCGATGGAGACCGGCATGCTCAACCACGCGATCATCATCAAGTACCGCACCGGCGAACTCGCGAGCCTCAACCTCTGCGCCAACGGCACCTTCGGCTACCCCAAGGAGCTTTATGAGATGATGGGGAACGGCGCTTTGGTGGCGGTCGATCACATGTGTGAAGTCCGCACCGCCGGGATCCCGGGTGTGCCGGCGGTACTGAAATATCCCTTCCTCAACGACCGCTATCCGGAGGTGGGAACCCAGGGCGGGATCGCCGGGTGGCTGGAGAAGAAAGCCGCCGCCTGTGCCGAAGCCGCCGCCGCCGGCGACCCCGCCAGACAGTTCGCCGCCGAGCCGGACAAGGGGCACGCCCACGCGCTGGAGCACTTCATCGACCAGATCAACGGTCTCCGCGGCGAAGTCTGCGGCGTCGACGACGCGGTCAGCGCCACCCGGGTCGCCTTTGCCGCGATCAAAAGCGCCCGCGAAAAGCGGATCGTCAAACTCAGCGAACTTTGAACGGAGGAACAAGATGAAGAAACTGACCGATGCCGCCGTTTGCAAAGTCGAAATCGCTTTTCGCGCCTGCCGTTTGCGCTGGCCGTACCGGATCGGCAATATCGTGATCGAGG
>CAZRFG010000164.1:3364-8056 GCA_964599205.1 uncultured Victivallaceae bacterium | reverse complement strand
AAGAAATGATTGAAAAGTTCGCCGAACTGTTTGTGGAACTCGTCCACCGGGCTCATCCGCCGCTCCACCGGGGCGACCCGGGATTCAGTCCGCTTCCAAGGTAAAAAGTCTTTGCTCATAAACATCACTTCCTTTCTTTTGAGTTTGTTTGAAACACTTGGAAAAAACTTGATGAATTATGATTGTTGGTACCTGTCTTTTCCTCACCTCCTCTCTCGACACTATATCTCAAAAAAGTCTGCGACCGCCCGGCGCGGTCCGGCAAATCGGCCTGGTCGGAGCGGTTTCGGAAGTTACCTTGGTGGCTAACTCACGCCACTTTGCCGACGAACCGGATTGCCGAATCCAACACCGGATCGACTCACAACCTTGTGCCGGCGTCCTCTTGCCATCGGTTTGTTTTTCCATCTTAATAGTAGCATCAGGCGTGCCAATTTGATTTTTCAGCCTGAATCCGGCTGCAAGGGCGCGGGAAAGCAAAAAAATGTGACATTTTTTCCCGTCCGGCGGGTCAAAATGTCACGGCAAAACGGTCAAAATTTTCCGGATTGGCAAAATTGCAGAATGGCGTTATATTGCAGGAAAACCAAATCAGCGCCGGAGGGATGACAAATTGAGTCAATGGGAACGCGAAGTGGTACGCCGGATGGGGTGCGGGGAGTATTTGCCGAACACTGTGCTGGAGGACGGACGGTTGCTGGTGGAAACCGGCGCGGCCGGCCTTTTCGCCGCCAATGCCGCGCGCTTCCGGAAACTGGAAAGAAGCTTGCGGCGGACCACCTGGCGTTTGGTGAGCTGGTTTGTGCTTACCCTAGCCGGGGCGCCCGGCGTTTTTTCCCTGCTGGGGGATTGCAACGGAATTTGGGGCGGCGTCTCCGTGGTTCTGCTGGTGGGCGGGGGGATCGGCTTTTGCATCGAAGTACTGGTTTTTTTGACCCGGCTTTGGAAGCTGATGCCTTGTTCCGGGGTTTCGGTCTCACCCGGCTGGCGGATTTTGCTTTTGATGGTTCCATTTTTCTGCTTTTACTGGTTTTTTCTGGTGTTTCCGCCCCTGCGCGATTTTCCCGATCCGCGCCCGAGTTCTCCGGAGGCGCGCTATTGGCTGATTCGGATGCTTTACTTTCTCGCATGTATCCCGGTGCTCAATTTGATGTCCAATTGCTCCAGCGGCTTGTGGTTCAGTGCGCTGATTTTGCTCATTGCCTTTGCCGTGGATATCGTCTTCTATCTGGTCTTTCGCGCCAAGGCCTGTCGCCGGGCCGGGTATCTTGCCGAAACCTATGAAGCCGCCGCCGTCGCTGATCGCGAGGTCGCACCGGAATGGCGCAACGCGTGGCGGAAGCATCAATACGGCGGGTGGAAGATGGCCGGGTGGATCATCTTGATCGTCATCGCTTTGTGGCAGATTGACGCGGCGGACCAGCAGCGCCGGATGCCGGGCGCGGAATTCCGCAAAAAAACGGTCGCGTCGTTTGCCGCGGGGG
The DNA here is from genome assembly GCA_964599205.1 of uncultured Victivallaceae bacterium. Classification (GTDB taxonomy): domain Bacteria; phylum Verrucomicrobiota; class Lentisphaeria; order Victivallales; family Victivallaceae; genus JAVBUI01. The sequence goes on along the minus strand of CAZRFG010000164.1, from coordinate 6,572 downwards.
CCGCCGGCGATGCTCAGGTCATGGCATTCCGCAAACTGGCCGAAGCGTTCAAGCCGCTTGACGGTGACGACGACTCGCCGCCGGCGTTGCGCGAATGGTTGCGGAAAGAGGAGTCCGCCGCCGCCGCGATGGGGCGTTTTTTGGCCGACCATCCGGATTTCCGGCTGTCTCACGATTGGACGCAAGGCTACTTGATGAACGAATCGGAGATTGATGCGGTCGGCAGTTATGGTAATTGGCTTGCCGCCGCCATCGGATTCGCTCTGGAGGACAAGAACTACGCCGCGTTGCCGGAGTTGTTTCGGCGGATGACGGATGCTTCCGAATTCCTTCGCCGCGAAGGGACGATGACCGCGCTCCGGTGCGGGATGTGGATTCTCGATGAGCGCAACGAGTTGATCCTCAAGCTCGTCGAAACGCCGGAGGCCTGGCGGGCCTGGGACGACGAAGCGCTCCTGCAACTGGCGGCGGCGGAGAACCGGCGGGAAAACGACTGGCAACGCGCCGAGCCGGCGGCGGTCGACTTCGCCGTGGTGGCGGCAATGGATCTGCGCCAGCTGCCGGATGCGGCTTGTCTCAATCAGACCGAGGAGATGTTCGAGATGTCTCCGGACTGGTTCTACTGGTATCGCTTGAGCTGGCCGGGGATACGGGAATGGCGTCGCTATTTCAGGGCGATCCGCCCATACCGGCAATTGCTCGAAGTCGATGGCCAAAAGATGAAAGTGAAACAGGACGACTGGTGCGAGCGTTATCTTGACAAGTCGGACTATTTTGCCGCGAACTTGATCGATTTACTGGACGCTTTTGTGACTGATCGCACCGAATTCCGGCAGGGGCAGCGCCAGGTGCAAATTGAAATCGCGCGTGAACGCCACCGCCGCGACCACGGCGGCCGGAATCCCGAAGTCTACGGCGACGTGGTGCCGCGCTACTTGCCGCAAATTCCACTCGATCCCGATTCCGGCGAACCCTATGGCCTAGCCGGAACTGAGATTACGGCTGGAAAAGCCTTACCCGGTAGAGGCGGCACTCGTTGAGGTAGTAGAGGCAGCCGTCGGGGGCGACCGCGGTGTAGCCGGTCACTTTGAGCGAGGGGTGCTCGAATAAACGGGTCAGCTTGCCGGTCTTCGCCGAGTACTCGAAAAGCGCGCCGCGGGCGAGGAAGTAGTTGTTGCCGTCGGGGCCGACCGGTTTCTTCTCGGCGAAAATCCAGGTGCCGTACTGGCCGGGGAGCTCCTCGTCTTTGACGATCTCGCGCTTGACGGGATCAAAGAGATAAAAACGGTACATTTTTTCGCCGCGCCCGACGATCATGATCTTGCCGTCGGAAGTCACCGAACTGCCCTGATAGGCGCGCGCGCCGGGGAGGGGGCTCGCGGTCCACACCGTCTTGCCGGTGGCGGGGTCAAAGAGGAACATCGCCGCTTCCTTCGCCTTCGGCTCCGACCCGGTGCCGCCGTCGACGCAGGAGCCGCCGAACAGCAGCCCGCCGCCGTCCGGCACCTCGACCAGGTCCATGATGCTCTGATCCGGAATCACGTTGCGCCAGCTTTTGATTTCGCCCTTTTCCAGGTCGATCCGGGCGATCACCCCGCCGTGGGTGTTCTTGGCCGGAATGGTGCCGACGTAGAGGATTTTGCCGTCGCCGATTTTGGTCAGCCGGATCGGGCGCTCCTGTTCCTCTTTGCGCAAATCTCCGATCGGCTTGGGATTGACGCCGGGCTTGATCGGCTTCGCCGGGTCGAGGAGGTCAAAGTACGAGCCGACGTAGCTTGCCATCAGGATTCCGTAGGGGGTGGCGGCGAGGTCGTAGTTCTGGACGCCGCCGCGCGAGCCCATTCCGAAGTCGGTCGATTCCAGCGTTTTGAGGTTGAGCCCGAAGCTGTTGGCGGGGAAAATGCCGCTGCCGTAGAGCACGCCGTCCTTGCTGTCGCCGATCGCGTAAAGTTCATGGCCGACCACCGGCAGGCCCTCGAGCGGGATGGTGCGGGAGCTTTTGCCGTCGTTCAGAACCAGTCCGTTTTCATCGAAATAGAGCGCGGTCTCGCGGTCGTTGAACTTGCATGAGGGATATTTGGCGTTGGGACGGTTGCTTTCACTGACCAGCTTGATTTCCGGAGCCTCCTGCAAGCCTTCGGGGGTACAGCGGAAAATCTGCGCGCCGATCCGGGTGTAAACCTTGCCGTCCTGAAGCGTAACGCGCGGGATGCGGACACTCTTTTGCTGGAGTGCTTTGATATCGGCATCGCTGAACAGTTGTTTTTTAGCGCCGGTGGCGAGATTGTATGCGAAAAGCTGGGGATAACTTTCACCGACCGGGACATAGAGGATGTCGGCGTCGTCGATCGCCGGGCTGAGGGCGTAGCTCTGCTTCTTCTCGGTGGTCATCCGGCCCAGCGAAAAGACCCGGTCGTCGGCCGGATCGACCCCGATCACTTCGGTTTCAGGGTAGGTGGCCCAGTAGATCCGCCCTTTGGAATCGACCGCGGTGCCGAGATAGTAGTAGCGCGTTTCATATTTGCGCAGCACCGTCGCTTTTTTGCTCGGGATGTGGTACTTGATCAGCGCCGGGCCGCGGTTGCCGGCCAGGATGTAGACGCTGTCCCCGCCCGGGTTGAGGGTCGGCTTGTAGCTGTGGGGACCGAAATATTCGGAGAGGTCGAGCTTGTGAAGTCCGCTCTTTTCGCCGCAGCCGAGCAGAACGTGTTCGATGGTGGCGCGCGAAACCGCCCAGGCGATTTTTTCGCCGTCGGCCGAGGTGGTGACGAATTCGACCGGCGACTTTTTGGCCGGCAGCGGACGGCCGAGGAGTTCGAGCTCCAAAGTCCGGCCGTCGGGGAGTTTGAAAGTCGCTTCGGGCTTCGGCGTCAACTGCCGCTTTTCGCCGGGGTCGGCGACGGCGGCGACAGCAGCGAGGACGAGGGCGAGGGAGAGCACGGATAAATTCAAATTACGCATCGGGGAAGTCCTTTTATTTGGCCCGTTTGATCCAGTCCGGCGATTCAAAGAAATCGATCGCCCGGTAGTTGTCGCTCATCACCGCAGCGTGCACCACATTGCCGGCGATCGAAAATTCATCGCCGACCCGATAGCGGGTGGATACGCCGCCGATGATCACGTCGCAGTAACCGGAGAGCACCACGCCGTATTCGTCGTGGGCGTGGACATGGGGCGGCACCGCGAAGCCGGTTTTGACTTCCCAGAA
>CAZRFG010000164.1:0-3264 GCA_964599205.1 uncultured Victivallaceae bacterium | reverse complement strand
CGTCGTGGGCGTGGACATGGGGCGGCACCGCGAAGCCGGTTTTGACTTCCCAGAAGACGGTCTGGGTTCTGGCCGGATCGGCGATCCAGCCCTGAAGATCGGCGGAGACACCGCTCGCAGCCGCCGGTTGGCGCTTGATCGCGTCGGGAAACGTATTTTGGGAATTCATCGCCTTCTCCCCGGTTTGAATTGTACGTCCCGCTACTATAGTGAAATGAACACCCGAATGCAAACTGCCGCCGCAACAAAGTGATTCAGCGATCGATCCAAAAAATGCGGTGCGTCCGGACTGCCGGACGCACCGCCTGAAGCCGATTGCCGATTTTACCGCCGGAAGGCGACTTTGCCGTCGACGATGGTCAGTTTGACCTCGCCGGTGACTTCCATGCCGCCGAAGGGGGTGTTGCGCGATTTGCTCTTGAACGTGCCCGGGTCGATCCGGTAGGTTTTGTTCGGGTCGAAGACGGTCACGTCGGCGAGGTTGCCGTTCTCCAGCGAGTAATTTTTGCGGCCGAGCACTTCGGCCGGGCCGGTGGTGAATTTGGCGATCAGCTCGGAGAGGCTCAGCACGCGGTTGCCGCAGAGGATGGTGTGGCAGATCGGCAGCGCCGTTTCCAGGCCGATGATGCCGAACGGCGCATCGTCGAACTCCACCAGCTTGGCGGTCGCGGTGTGCGGCGCGTGGTCGGTCGCGATCACCGTGATCGAGCCGTCGCGCAGACCCTCGATCAGGGCCTGGCGGTCGGCTTCGGAGCGGAGCGGCGGATTCATCTTGTAGTTGGTGTCGTAGCTTTTGATGCATTCGTCGGTCAGGGCGAGGTGGTGCGGGGTCGCTTCGCCGGTGACCGGCAGGCCCTGCAACCGCGCCTGCCGGATCAAGGCGACGCTCTCACGGGCGCTGACATGCTGGATGTGAATCCGGGCTCCGGTCATCCGCGACAGAATCACGTCGCGCGCCACCATCAGCTCCTCCGAAGCCGAACTGATGCCGATCATCCCCAGCAGCACCGACCATTGCCCCTCGTGCATCACCCCGCCGGCGGCGAGGTATTTGTCTTCGCAGTGGTCGAGGATCGGCAAGCCGAAGGAGTGGGCGTATTCCGCCACGTGACGCATCAGGGCGTGATCCTGGACGCAGCCGCCGTCATCGCTCAGCGCCACCACGCCGGCGGCGTGAAGTCCGCCGATGGCGGCCATTTCCAGCCCTTCGCGGTTCTTGGTGAGGCAGCCGCAGGGAAGCACCCGGACCACCCCGGTGTCGGCGGCGGTGCGGCGCAAAAATTCAATCGCGCCGGGGGTGTCGGCGGCGGGAGAGGTGTTGGGCATCGCGACGATCGAGGTGAAGCCGCCCGCCGCCGCCGCCATGGTGCCGGTGGCGATGGTTTCGGCGACGGTGTTGCCGGGATGGCGCAAGTGAACGTGAACGTCGATGAAGCCCGGGGTGACCACCATGCCGGAGACGTCGATCACTTCGGCGTCCTTGAGTTTGGCCGGATCGGCGAGGAAACTGCCGTTGATGCCGAGGTCCATTACCTGATCGAGTTTGCGGCCCGGATCGACCACCCGCCCGCCTTTGAGGATTATTGAAGAATTTTTCATTTGTTAGCACATCCTGCGACTAAGAACAACACTGCCATGCGAACCGCCAGGCCGTTGGTGACCTGCTCGAGAATGACCGAATTGGGCCCGTCGGCGACCGCCGAATCGAGTTCGACGTCGCGGTTGATCGGGCCGGGATGCATCACCAGCGCGTCCGGCTTGAGGTACTTGACGGTCTCCGTGTTGAGACCGAAAAAACGCGCGTATTCGCCGGTGCTCGGGAAGAACCCGGCGGTCTGGCGTTCGTGCTGGATGCGGAGCAAGTTGACCACGTCGGCTCCGGTGATCGCCTCTTTGAGGTTGTGACACACTTTGACCCCTTCGATCGCTTCGAATTCACGCGGCACCAGCGTGGCGGGCCCGGCAAGAATCACTTCGGCGCCGAGTTTGCGCAGTCCCCAGATGTTGCTGCGGGCAACCCGGCTGTGGATGATGTCGCCGACGATTGCCACTTTGAGCCCCTCGATTCTGCCTTTCTTCTGCCGGATGGTGAAGAGGTCGAGCAGCGCCTGGGTGGGGTGGCTGTGGGCGCCGTCGCCGGCGTTGATGACTCCGCATTTGACGTGCTTGGCGATGAAGTTCTGGGCGCCGGGAGCACGGTGGCGGACCACCAGGAGATCGACTTGCAGCGCTTCGATGTTGCGGACGGTGTCGAGCAGCGTTTCGCCTTTTTTGAGACTGCTCGAATCGGCCGCCATGTTGACGATGTCGGCGCTGAGGCGCTGCTCGGCAAGCTCAAAGGACACGCGGGTGCGGGTCGACGGCTCGACGAAGAAGTTGACCACCGTTTTGCCGCGCAGCGCGGGGACTTTTTTGACGTTCCGCTCGGAGACCTTGCGGAACTCCTCGGCGGTGTCGAGGATGTGCTCGATCTCTTCGCGGCTCAGGTCGTAGAGGCTCAGGAGATCTTTGCGGTTCCATCTGATATCAGTCATGATTGTTTTTCCCAAATTGCATCGCAATCGTCATTTTCAGCGAGTTCGACCACCACTTTGTGATCCGGAGCGATCCGGACGTTGAACCCGGTGTAGTCGGCGCGGATCGGGAATTCGGGCTGGCCGCGGTCGACCAGCACCGCCAGCCGGATCAGCGCCGGGCGGCCGTAGTCGGTCAGCGCGTCGAGCGCGGCGCGGATGGTCCGTCCGGTGGTCAGGACGTCGTCGACCAGGATCACTTTCATGTTCTGCATGTCGAAAGGGATCACGGTTTCGCGGATCAGCGGCAGGCCGCTGCGCAAGCCGACATCGTCGCGGTACATCGAGATGTCGAGTTTGCCGAGGAGGGGAGCGCGTCCGGTCCGGCGTTCGATTTCGGCGCCGAGCCGCTCGGCCAGCGGGACGCCCTGACGGTAGAGTCCGACCAGTGCGAAGTCATCCGGATCGGCGGACACTCCGGCGAGAATTTCACCGGCGATCCGTCCGACGGCTTCCTGCAGCTGACCGGCATTGAAAAGTTCTTTTTTTCTCATAAAAAGCATCCTGTCCGGGGCGGAAAAATCATTTGTTTTCGGAATGGCTTCCGCACCTTGCCAAAGATACTTGCAAAATCGTTTTTTTCAATCGGCGGGGATTTTTTTTTGGAACTTTTTTCGGCGGGAGGAACGAAGCGGCGAACGACCGTCCGTCACTCTCCCCGGAGCCGGCGCGAAGGATTGGCGGCGGGGAC
>CAZRFG010000163.1:2680-8060 GCA_964599205.1 uncultured Victivallaceae bacterium | reverse complement strand
CCGGCTCCCGGCACCCGCGACAACGGAGCCGTGGGAGTCAAAGCCGCAGTGCGGCCCCCCGGGGGCCGGCCGGGGGTGAGGAGCCCCCGGGCCGCTCCGACGGTTGCTGTCGAGGTCAGGATTTGGCGGCTACGATCAGGATGGGGTGGTAGGTGAGCGGGAAACCGGCGGGGGTCCGGAGCGATTGATAATCGGCGGAAAATTGTTCGAGTTTGGCGCGGGTCCAGCGGCGGCCGGTGCCGGTAGCGCCGACGCCGGTGGCTTTGATATGGCGGAGCACGGCCTCGGGAGTGTCGAAAAAGAGTTCGATTTTCTCTTCGTGGACGGCGAGGACGTCGAAATCGGGCTGGAGCATGGCGAGGTAGCTTTCGCGGTCGCGGTATTCGAGCCCGATGCCGGTGAGCTTGCGTAGTTCACTGAAATTACCGGGGCCGAAAACCGAAAAGGCGAGCAGTCCGCCCGGATTGAGGGCGGCGGCGAACTTGCGGAAAAGCCCGGCGGGATCGTGGAGCCACTGGAGTACGGCGTTGGCGGCGATCAGATCGAGTTCGGCGGGAAGCTCCAGCGTATCGATGTTGCCGGGGAGGAAACGCGACCGGGGGAACTCTCCGGCGAGAACTTCGCACTCCGGCACCAAATCGTTCAGGATGAGCTCGCGGTAGGCGAAGCGGGCGGCGAGCTGCCGGGTCAGCAGGCCGGAGCCGCAGCCGACCTCGAAAATCCGGTCGAACTCCTGCCGCAGCGAAGCGAGGGTGAGCATTTCGGCCAGCCGGACGGCGGTTTCGGCCTGGACCGCGGCGGCGGCGTCATAGCTCTCCCGGCTCCGCCCGAAACGGCGGCGGATGTCGGTATGGTCAAAGTGATGCGGCAATTGCGAGCACCTCCGCGAAACCGGGATGGGCGTGGGGCCAGTCGACCAGGCGGCCTTTGGCGCCCCAGAACAGTTGCTGGCGCGCGGCGGGGAAAATCCGGTCGCGGCGGCCGATCAAGGCGAGATCGTAGCAATCCCGCGGGGCGGGGGTGCCGGCGATCATCGCTTCGAGCGCGAGGAGTTCGTCGCGCTGTTCGCCGGGGTCGCGCCGGGGCTCCGGTCCGCCGCCGGTGCGGCGGTGGAAATTGTGCCGCGCCGCCGGATCGAGCCAGTGGGCGGCGGTGCCGGCGAAAACGGCGGGGTCGATGCCGAATTCGGCGCTGACCGGGCGCAAGGTGCCGTTGACCGCGATCGCGCGCCGGAGTCCGGGGAAACCGAAGCGTTCGCGGCAGCGGGCCGCCGCCCATACCCCGAGCGACCAGGCGACGAGGAGGCGTTCGGCATAGTCCCCGACTTCGGCGGGGAGAGCGGTCAAGTCGCGGTAGTCGAAGCCGACGAGAACGTCGAACCCGTCCGGAAACGAGGCGGGATCGAGCACGGTTTCGTCCATGCTCCAGCCGTGAAAATAGATCAGGAGCCGGGCGTGGCCGTCGCGGCGGAGGAAGAGCGTTTTCACAGGGCCGCCTCCACCGATTCGACGTCTTGCCCGGTCAGCGTCGCGTTGAGCGAGAAACGCAGCCGCGCGGTGCCGGCCGGAACCGTCGGCGGGCGGATTGCGAAAACCAGGATGCCGCGTTCGCGAAGCTTCGCCGCCAGCTCGAGCGCGTCGCGGTCGCCGCCGACGATCAGGGGGACGATCTGGGAGTCGCCGAAGGTGCGGAAATTTTTCGCCGCGATCACTTCGCGGAGCCGGTTGCCGAGCTTGGCGAGATGGATGCGGCGGTCATTCATCGCCGGGATCCGGCCGATCACGAATTCGCTCCACGCCGCGATCACCGGCGGCAGCCCGGTGGTGAAGATCAAAGTCCGCATGGTGTTGACCAGATACTCTCTGGCCACCGGGGCGAGAATCGCATAAGCTCCGGCCGAGCCGAAGGCTTTGCCGAAAGTGCCGACGATGATATCGATTTCGCCGATCAGGTTCTCCGCTTCGGCCAGTCCCGCTCCGGTCGGACCGGTGACGCCGACCGAATGGGCTTCGTCGACGATCAGGAACGCGCCGTAGCGCTGCTTGAGCTTGACCACTCCGGCGAGGTCGATGCGGTCGCCGTCCATGCTGAAGATCGATTCGGTGACGATGAACACCCGGCGGTCTTCCCGGGCCGCTTCCGCCAGCAGCGCTTCCAGCCGGGCGAGGTCGCCGTGGGGATAGCGCTTGAATTCCGCTTCGGCGAGGCGCAAGCCGTCGATGATGCTGGCGTGGTTGAGCTTGTCGGAGAGGATCAGGTCGCCTTTGCGGCTGAGGGCCGGGAGGATGCCGAGATTGGCGTGGTAGCCGCTGTTGAAAACCAGCGCGGCGCGGCCGTGGCCGTACCACTTCGCCAGCGCCGCTTCGAGCGAGGCGTACTGCGGCGAATTGCCGGTGAGGAGGCGGCTGGAGGCGGCGGAGAGGCCGAGCGGGCCGACTTCACGGTAAAACTCGCGGCGGAGTTCGAGGTCGCCGGCGATGCCGAGGTAGTCGTTGCCGGAGAAATTGCGGTAGTCGCGCCCTTGGTAGCGGGCGGACGCCCCGCAGCAGTCGATGGTGCGGAGCTCGCGGAGTTTCCCCGCTTCGCGGAGCTGCCCGAGCTCGGTTTCAAATTGGCGGTAAAAACGGTCCATCACGGTTTCTCCTTGGGCTGCGGCAGCAGGATGTAGAGCGAGAGGTCCGCCGCCGCGCCGCCGACCCGGGCAAAACGGCGTCCGGGCTCCGGATTGCGGTCGGACAAGTAGACCAGCACCGGATTTTCCTTGGCGATGAAGACGCGCAAGCGGTCGGGGTAATCGTTGTACACCTGCCGCTGCCAGTTCATGTACATCGGGTGGAAACTCCAGTCGCCCGGGAAAAAGAAACAGTAAAGCCCGGCGTCGGTGAGATTGACGTAGGGACGGCCGCGGAATTCGTCCGGCACCGCGTCAAACGCCTTTTGGACATTGCTCCAGTATTGGTGCTGACTTTCGGAGAGCCTCAGATGCCGGAGGGCCGGAATATTGGTTATTTCGCGCCGGGAACTGAAGTTGACGGCGTAACGGTAAAAGCCGTCCACCCGCTGCGTCAACTCCGGCAGCAGCAGCAACAGCAGCACCGCCGCCAGGCCCCACCGCCAGATCGGCCGCGGCAATTCGCGGACGGCGAGCACCGCGAAGCCGAACATCGGCACCGCCGCCCAGAACCAGTGCCGGGCGCAACCGACCGGATAATACTGATGCCACGACGCCAGCGCCGGCAGCGCGACCGCCAGCAGCACCCAGTCCGCCGGACGGGCCCGCCGCCGGGAAATCCGCCAGGCGCTGCGGCAGCCGAAGCCGAGGGTGAAGAGCGGAAACAGCAAATAGAAAGTGCCGCCGGGAAACAACGCATAGAGCAATTTGACCGGCAAGGGCGCCTCCGGCAGCATGCCGATGCCGCCCGCCGCGCCGAAGCGGAACGCGAAGAGAATCGACTGGGTCACCCAGTCGCGCCAGCTGTCGGTGAACACCAAATACCCCGCGATCAGCGCCGAAAAAGCGGCCGCCCCGGCGGTCAGCCGCAGCAGCCGCCGCCCGGTCGCCCGCCACGACTCGCCTTCGCGCCAATGCAGCGCCAGCGCGAAAAGCGCCGCCGCCAAAAACACCACCAGCAGCGGCTGGCGGCACCAAAAGGCGCAGATCGAGCTTGCGCCGATCAGATAATAGTCGATCTTGCGCTCGAAGTCGAGGCTTTTGAGCATCCACTCGGTGGTCAGCAGGAGAAAGAAGAGCGCGTAGACCGAACTCCAGGCGAGAAACGTCCACTGCGGCATGTAAAAGGCCGGCAGCAGCCAGAAAAGGGCGATTACCGTCCAGCGGTACTGATTTTTGAGCAACCGGCCCCAGATCCGGTAGACCAGCACCGCCGACATCGCGTAAAAAAGTACCGTCGAAGCCCGGATCGTCCACAGCGTCGCGCCGCCGAGTTTGATCGCAAAGGCCTGGAGGAAAACGGTCAGGAAACCGTACTGGGTGAAGGTGTCGCGGAACAGGATCTTGCCCGCCGCCACGTCGGCGGCCGGCTTGAGCATCACCCCGTCGTGGTGCGGATCGAGGTCGCCGAGGGCAGCGAAGCCGAACAGCGCCGCGGTCACCGCGAAGATGGCGGCTTCGGCTCCGTATCGCCGGAAGAGATTGTGGATCGTGTCGGAATTCATAATCCGTTAATATATACCGTCCGGCGCTTGATTTCAACGCGTCGCGATGGTATTTTATAGCGATGAAAAATCGGAAAACCCAATAACGAAAGCATTGCGTTGAATATGAAAGCTGTAGAAATTCGCCGGAAATACCTCGACTTTTTCGTCTCCAAAGGCCACAAAGAGATCAAAAGCGCGCCGCTGATCCCGGACAACGACCCGACGTGTCTGTTTACCACCGCCGGGATGCACCCCTTGGTGCCTTATCTCCAGGGCTCGCCGCATCCCCTCGGCACCCGGCTGACCGACTGCCAGAAGTGCATCCGCACCGGCGATATCGACGAAGTCGGCGACCCGGTGCATCTGACCTTTTTTGAAATGCTCGGCAACTGGTCGCTCGGCGACTACTTCAAGGAAGACGCGATCCGCTTCAGCTTCGAATTCCTGACCGGGGCGAACAACCTCAATATCCCGCTCAAAATGCTGGCGGTGACGGTCTTCGCGGGCGACCAGGACGCCCCCTTTGACGACTTCTCGTGGAAGCTCTGGAATTCGCTCGGCGTCCCCGCCGAACGCATCGCCAAGCTTGGCAAAAAAGACAACTGGTGGGGCCCCGCCGGCCAGACCGGCCCCTGCGGCCCGGACACCGAGATGTTCTACTGGACCGGCGGCGGCGAGCCGCCCGCGGTCTTTGACCCCGCCGACAAGCGCTGGGTCGAAATCTGGAACGACGTTTTCATGGAGTACAACAAGAACGCCGAGGGCAAATACGAGCTCCTTACCCGCAAAAACGTCGATACCGGGATGGGCCTCGAACGCGTCACCGCGATCCTCCAGGGCAAAAAGAGCTGCTACGAAACCGAGATCTTCGCTCCCATCTTCGCCGAGCTCGACCGCATCCGCCAGGTGGCGGCCGCGCCCGCCGAGCGTTCGCCCTCGGAGCGGATCATCGCCGACCACCTCCGGGCCGCCACTTTCATCATCGCCGACGGCATCACCCCCGGCAAGGTCGACCAGCCCTACGTGCTCCGCCGCCTGATCCGCCGCGCCATCCGCGAAGGCCGCAAGCTCGGCATCACCGGTCCCTTCACCGCGTGCATCGCCGAAGCGGTGATCAACCAGTTGGCCGACGTCTATACCGAGCTCGGCCTCAACCGTGAAAAGATTCTCGACGAACTCAACCGCGAAGAGCGCCAGTTCGAGCAGACCCTCGAAAAAGGCA
>CAZRFG010000163.1:0-2580 GCA_964599205.1 uncultured Victivallaceae bacterium | reverse complement strand
CTCGACGAACTCAACCGCGAAGAGCGCCAGTTCGAGCAGACCCTCGAAAAAGGCACCCGCGAATTCGAAAAATTCATCAGCCGGGTTCCCGCTCACATCGAGCGCAAGGTGATCAGCGGCAAAAACGCGTTTTACCTTTACGAAACCTACGGCTTCCCGATCGAGCTGACCGTCGAAATGGCCAAGGAACAGAACTTCACGGTCGACCTCGAGGGCTTCAAGGAAGCCTTTGCCAAGCATCAGGAGCTGTCGCGCCAGGGCGCCGAGCAGAAGTTCAAGGGCGGCCTCGCCGACCAGTCGGAAGTCACCGCCAAACTTCACACCGCGACCCACCTCCTCCAGGCGGCCCTGCGCAAAGTGCTCGGCTCCCACGTTGAACAGCGCGGCTCCAACATCACCGCCGAACGGCTCCGCTTCGACTTCTCGCACGAGGACAAACTGACCCCCGAACAGCTCAAGGAAGTCGAGGCCCTGGTCAATTTTGCGATCGAACGCAACATCCCGGTTGAAGTCGTTGAAACCACCGTCGCCGACGCCAAAGCCGCCGGCGCGATGGGGCTCTTTGAAGACCGTTACGCCGAAAAGGTGACGATGTACACCATCGGCGACGTCAGTTGCGAGATCTGCGGCGGGCCGCATGCCAATGCGACCGGCGAACTCGGCAAATTCCGCATTGCCAAAGAAGAGAGTTCGAGCCGCGGCATCCGCCGGATCAAAGCGGTGCTGGAGTCCAAATGAAAGAGATCGGCGTCACCATCCAACCCTCGGGAGCCGGCTATCTGGTCCGGGTCTCCGGCCGTGCCAACTTCGACTACGCGGTGCCGATCCGCGAATTGGCCAAAACCCTGACCGGCAAAGAGCCGTTCGTGTTTGACCTTTCGCTCTGCACCGCGATGGACAGCACCTTTATGGGGGTGTTGTCGATGATCGGGCTCAAAGCGCGCCGCTGCGCGGTGCCGGTGGTGATCGCCGGAGCGGCGGACAACCTCCGCGCGCTGCTCCACGGCCTCGGCGTCGACAAGCTCTTCAGCTTTGTCGCCGAAGCCCCCGCCGCGGCGGGCGAAGCGACCGCCGCCAAAGCCGCCGGCGACCTCCATGCCACCGCCGAAACCGTGCTCGAAGCCCACCAGTCGCTGATCCGCGCCGACTGTACCAACGCCCAGCGTTTCGAACAGGTGATCGAATTCGCCAAAGCCGACGTCGATCGGCTCAAGGCGCAGAAGGAAGCACCGAAGCCGGATCAGAGATAACGCTCGAGGCAGCGGCAGCGCCGCAGCACGTCGCCAAGGCGGGCCCGCATCGGGTAGAGCGTGGTTTGGCCGCTTGCCGCCGGGGTTCCGGCGACCGCGAAGCCGAGTTGTTCGTACAGCGGTTTTTGGGTCGAAATCCCGGAAATCACCACCTCGTCGATCTTGCGCCGGCCGAGCTCGGTCAGCATCGCAATGCCGAGCCGGGCCGGGACGCTGGTGCCCCGAAAATCGGCGCGCACCGCAAAAAGCCGGATTTCGGCAAGTTTCCCGCCCGCCGGCATCGCCGTCACCGCATCGCCGAAGTGTTCGGCGGCGGAATACGGCGGTTGCCAGTGGGCGCTGATCATCCCGACGATTTCGCCCCCGGCGGCGAGGCGGGCGGCGAAATAGATGTTTTTGGCGTGGAATTTGTCGACCAGGGTCCGGTCTTCGCGGACTTCGCGCATCCCGAGTTCGGCGGCGAATACGGCGTAGTTGAATCGCCAGAGCGGCTCGAATTCAGCGGCGCCGGGAGTGAAGATTTCGATCATCGCAAGGTCCCCGTTTCACTTGCGCCGGTCCGGACGTTCGGACCGGCAATGACTATAGAGTAGTGGCGATGAAACCATTTTTCAAGTTGAAAATCGGTCGCGGAACGATAATTCTGACCGCCATGCTGCTGGCGGCGCTCGCGCTTCGCGGAATTTACGAACTCCAGCCCTTCCGGCTGCTGTGGGTTTCCGGCGACTCCATGGAACCGACCATCGCCAACGGCTCGCTGCTCTGGGTCGATACCCGCTACCCCGGACGCATTCCGCTTCGCACCGGCGATGTCATCCAGTTCCGCCACGGCGGCGACAATTATATCAAACGGGTCGTCGCCATGCCCGGTGACGAGCTCCTGATGATCCGTACCGAGAGCGCCAACGCCGTCCTGATCCCCGGCTGGCAGGTGATCCCCGCCATCGAGCTGTGCCGCAACCACGTCGACGCCCGGCTGGAGCGAGTGATCGTCGAAGAGAGCCAGCTCTACGTCGTCGGCGACAACCGCGTCGCCTCTTTCGACAGCCGCGACTTCGGCTCGATCGACACCGCCACCGTGATCGGCAAAGTCCTGCTGCCGCCCGCCGCCGATAAAAAGCTCTGATCCCCCGTCGGAATCCATCGGCGGGCTCCCCACGGCGTCCCCCGAAGGGTCCGGGGGGATACCACCAGTGCCCGTGGAAACACGTCCGGGATACTCAACTCAATTCAAGCCCGAAAGGCTCGGGAGGCCGCGAAGCGCAAGGCCGCATCGATCGCGGCGAAGTTACGCCAGTAAAGTCCGAGTTTGCAGGGGCCCCCGGCCGAC
>CAZRFG010000162.1:0-8104 GCA_964599205.1 uncultured Victivallaceae bacterium | reverse complement strand
GAAGGCTGCGGATTTGCAGCAGCAGAAGATGAGCGAAGACGCCAAACAGGCCGCCGAGGAGATTGAAAAGGCCAAACAGGCCAGTCAGCAGAACAAGCCCAAAGAGGCCGACCGCCATCTCGACCAGGCGCTTGAAAAACTCGGCAAGGGTCAGTCGAACCAACAGGATCAGAAAGATCAGAAAGATCAAAAGGATCAGCAGGGGCAAAAAGATCAGAAAGACCAGAAAGATCAAAAAGATCAATCCGATAAGTCCGATCAGAACAAGGATCAGTCCGGCAAAGAGCAGAACGAAAAGCTCGCCGAAAACAAGCCGCAGGAGGCCGGTTCCGAGGGCAAAGACGAAAAAGGCAAGCTCGACAAAGAGAGCGCCGAAAAACTCCTCGAAGTGATCGCCGGACAGGAAAAAGACTTGCGCGATGCGATCAAGGAAAATATGAAAACGCGGCGGATCAAGGTGGAAAAGGACTGGTAAGACGATGAGAAGCGTTGTTTTAACCATTGCATTGCTGTTGTCTGGTTTCGCCCTCGCGGCGGAGGTGACCGCCCGGCTCAGCGCCGACACCGCCGCCGCCGGAGAGGTGGTCGCGCTCGAATTATCCAGCTCCGACGGTGCGCCGGTGCTGCGCAACCCGCCGGCGCTGGAGAACGGCAGCTGGGTCGGCGGCGGACGGCAATCACAGGAAATGAGCACCATCGGCAACCGTACGTCAAGCCGCTACTCCACTCAATATGAGATCCAGGCCGGCAAGGAAGGGACGCTGGTGATTCCGCCGTTGAGCGTCGAGGTGGGTTCCAAAACCGAGACGACTCCCGAGCTCCGGCTCCGGGTGGTCGCCGCCGCCGAACGGAGCGTCAACGGCGCACGGAGAGGCGAGTCGGTGGCGCTCGGCGACGCGGTCTTCGGCCGCATCCGGCTTCCCGACAAGCGCAAAAGTTTCTATCTCGGCGAGGAAATTCCGGTCGAATTCGAGCTCTTCATCCGCGACGGCTTCGGGCTCCGGGTGCTGAGTTATCCCGAGCCGGAGTTCGGCAAGGTCATTTTTCGCGACTACCGCGCGGTCAATCAGGAGGACGGACGCTTCGCTCCTCCCCAGCAGAGCGCCGACATTGTTGACGGAAAGCGCTTCATGAAACTGGTGTTCCGGACTTCGTTCCGGGCGCTGGCGGCGGGCGAATTGACTCCGGCGGGCAAGATCCGGATCGGCATTCCAGAGCGCCGCGGCCGCCGTGCTTCGCCGTTTGACGAGGACGACTTCTTCAGCGGTTTTTTCGGCGGCCAGGGCCAGTTCAGGCAGCAGGAGATCGAGTTCGCCGCCGCCGGGGCGATCACCGTCAAAGCCTTGCCGCCGCCGCCCGCCGGCGTGATCGTACCGGGGCTGGTCGGCGACTGGAAAATCCGTTATCAATTTGACGACAAAACCGCGCCCAAAGTCGGCGAGGTGCTCAATTTCAAAATCATCCTGAGCGGCTCCGGTTCCGGCGAAACCCTCACCGCGCCGAAACTCGATCTGCCCGGCTTCCGGGTCTACCCGGCCGAGACCGACAAGACCGGCATCGGCGGCGGCATCGTGCTCAATTATTCGCTGATTCCGCTGCGGCCCGGCAAGAGCAAACTCGAACTCGCGCTGGCCACGTTCAACCCCGGTTCCGGCGCTTACAACATCAGTCGCTTTGAGCGTGACCTCGAGGTCGCGCCATCCGACCGTCCGCTCGACGCGGTGGTTGCCGGGCGCGCCGAACCGGAGCCGGAGGCCAAAGCCGCCGCCGAGGAGAAAAAGGCTCCGCCGAGCACCCTTTTTTATCTGAAAGCACCGTGCGGCTCAGGTTGCGCGTCTGAGCTCGGCAACTATGACACCCGGCTTTTCTGGTGGCTGCTGGCGGCCGGACCGCTGCTGTTTGCGGTGATTGAAATCTTGATCCGGCGGCGGCTCCGCGCCGCCGCCAATCCCGCCGTGCTCCGGCTGGCGGCGGCCAAAAAACGCCGCACCGCAGTGCTTGCCGCGTTGAAAGCGGCGCGCAACAGCGCCGAACTCGGCGACGCCGTCCACCGCGAAGTCGCGCCGCTCCTCTGCGACGCGCTCGATCTGCCGCCGGGCATGACTGCCGAGGAGGTCAGCTCGAAACTCGATGACGCCGAACTGGTGCGGGCAATGCGCAGCTCGGGTGACGACGCCTACCGCCCCGGCGGCGAATCGCTCGAGCTCGAAACCGCCCGCACCGCGCTGATCAAGGGGATCAAAAAGCTCTTCACGCTGGCGATCGTCGTCGCCGCCTGCGGCTGGCTCGGCGCCGCCGAACCCGCCCCGGCGAGCGCCGAAGCCGACCTCAAAACCGCCGCCACCGCCTATGACGCCGGGGATTTTGCCCGGGCCTGCAAGATTTACGACGCCTGTCTCCTGGCCGATGAAATCGATCCCGCCGCCTACTACAACTTCGGCTGCGCCAACTACATGGCGCGCAATTATCCCGAAGCGATCGTCCGCTTTGAACAGGCCCGGCGGCTTCATCCGACCGATTCGGCGGCGCTCGAAAATCTCAACCTTGCGCGCCACCAGCTCGGGCTGCCGGAGACCGGACGGGTCAATTCTCCGGTCGAGCTCGGCATTTATCTTCGCGACCGGCTGCGGCCGGAGCAGTGGCTGGCCCTGGCCGGAGCGGCCTGGGTGCTGGCTTTTGCCGCGCTGGCGTTCCGCCGCAAGCTGGGACCGATCCGGAGCCGGATTCTGACCGGGACGCTGTTCGCCCTTTTTCTCCTCGGGGTGGCGCTGGCGTGGAGTGAACTTGCGACCAGTTATCATCCCGGCCGCGCCTTCGCCTTGAGCGGCGGGGCGCCGCTGAAATCGCTTCCGGGGCCGACCGGACGGTTGCAGGGCGAAGTTCCGGCCGGGCATGAAATCAGCATCGTCGAACGCCGCAGCAACTATTCGCTGGTGCGCTACGGCAACTTGCAGGGCTGGGTCGAGAACCGCTTTATTCGCCCGGTTTTTCGCTGACCGGCGGCTGATTGCGCCGCCGCTGGTACTCCGAGGGCGACATGCCGAGTTCGCGGCGGAAGCAGCGGCTGAAAATCGGCAGCGATGAGAAGCCGCTTTGGTCGGCGACTTCGGAAACCAACAACTCCCCGGCATTGAGCAACTTCAGCGCCTGTTTGATCCGCAAACTCCGGATGTATTCCCCCGGATTGCAGCCGACCATGTTGTTGAAAAGCAAGTAGACGAACGAGCTCGACACAAAGTGCTTGCGGGCGATCTCCTCGACCGAGAGCGACGGATCGCCGAGCTGCTGGTAGATGTAGCCGTTGATCGCTTCAAAAATCCGGATCCGGCTGCTGTCCGCCACCTTGCGGTGCTCGATATCGACCCGTTTGGGCGACAGCTGGAGCTCGATCAGGAGACAGCCGAGGTAGTGCTGGAGCAGCAGCGCCCGGCGCGGGGAGGGCTCCGCCAGGAGTCCCAGATAGAGCTCGAGCATCCACTCCAGCAATTCATAATGCCGCATCTCCAGCCCCGAACTCCGGTACATCAGCTCGGTATCGCAGGGACGGTTGAGTTCAAAGGTGATCACCACCCAGTTGAAGCGGTTCTGGTCGACCATGTAGTAATGCGACTGATAGGGAAAGACCAGCGTGGCGTAATCCGCCGGCAGCAGGAACGATTTTTCGTTGACGCAGACCAGCCCCTCGGTTTCGAGGTTGACGGTCAGCACGTAGCGCTTGTGATAGAGTTTGTCGGCATCGGCCGCGAGATCGATTTTGTAAACCGGGTCGCGGCGCAAAAAGAGAATGTTGTCCGGCTCCTCGACCGCTCCTCCCGAGACGCCGGAAAAGTAGTTCTTCGGCTCCGGCAGTTTCGCCGCCAGCGGCAGAATCCGCGCTTTGATTTCGCTTGTATCCATCTTGCCTTTTGATCGCTTGCGGGCCGTTTCACGGCCGTTTTTTCAATGTAGCCCGAAAACCGGCGATGATCAAGCGGTTTTGCAAAAAAAATCAATATTTTTAGATTTTCCGGTGTTTCTCATAATTGCGATGTAGAAAAAGCAAAACCGGTCGGATGAATTGCCAAGTGACCGGACTTGCTTTCGCGCTCCGGCGGAGCGATAATATAGACATCACGCAAAATCCAATTATGAGGTAACGGGAATGGGTTCCAGAGCTTTTCCAGATGGGGTTTGGCCGGTGGTGCTGACTCCTTTTCATCCGGACGGATCGATCGACTTCCGGGGGTACGGCGCGCTGCTCGATTATTATCTCGAGCATCGCGTCACCGGTCTCTTTGCGGTCTGTCTCAGCAGCGAATTGTATCATCTGACCCCGGAGGAGCGGCTGGCGCTGGCCCGGTTCACGGTCCGTCACGTCGAGGGGACGGTGCCGTTGGTCGGCTGCGGCGGCATCGGCCGGACCGAGCGCCAGCGGATCGATTCGATCCTGCAGATGGCCGATACCGGACTTGACGCGGTGGTGGTGCCCGCCTGCCAGGCGGTCGGACCCGAAGCCGACGACGAAGCGTTCAAAGCCGCTTTTGTCCGCTTGCTCGAGAAGACCGGCGGGACCCGGCTCGGGCTCTACGAGTGTCCGGCGCCCTATCACCGCTTGATTTCGCCGCGCACGCTCGGCGACCTCGCCCGGCTCGGCGGCGAGCGGCTGCCCTTCATCAAGGACACCTGCTGCGACCGCAAAGTGATTCGGGCCAAGCTGGCCGAATGCGCCGGAACCGGCCTCAAACTTTACAACGCCAACCTCACCACTCTGCTCGATTCGCTGCGGGCGGGGGCGGCGGGGTACAGCGGGACTTCGGCCAACTTCTATCCGGCGGAGCTGGCGAAGTTGTGTGAAATTTACGCTTCCGAGCCGGAGCGGGCGGACAAGATGCAGCGCTTCTTCAATCTGATCCAGCGCCATGTCGAATTCAAATATCCGCGCGCCGCCAAGCTCTATTTGCGGATGTGCGGGGTTCCGATCGGCGACACCTGCCGGGTCGGCTGCGAAAACTTCACCGCCGACCAGCTGGAACACCTGAAAGCGCTGCGCGACACCCTCGCCGAAGCGGTTTGACCGAAAAAAAAAAGCGGAGCGACGGTTCGCTCCGCTCACGGTTCAAATTTTACAGCTGGCGGCAGGTCTTGTAGCGGCGAAGCGTCTGCGAGCCCAATTCATTGCCGTACAAACTGGAAAACGACTCTTTGTCCACTTCCGGCGTCGGCTGCTGCGGCTTCTTTTCCGGCTTGGCGGCCGCCGCCTTGGTGTCGGCGGGAGCGCCCGGTTGATTCTGCACCTTGGCGTCGCGCAGCTGCTTTTCCAATTCCTGAATCCGGGCGTTGAGGCGCTGCTCGTTGTCGATTGATTTGGCGGCGCTGTCGATGGCGCGGTCTTCGGCCTGGGTTTTGGCGGCGGCGGCCGCCGCGTTCCGGCGGGCCTGCTGCAGCTGGGCTTCGTGGGCGGCGGCCGCCTTGGGATCGTAGCCGAGCTCTTTCTGGAGCTCCGGGGTCAGCTCCTTGAGCGGAACCGCCACCGCGCCGTCGTCGTGGCCGATGGTCACGCTCGACGGGGTCTGGTCAAGCAAATAGGGATTGCGCAACACCCGGCCATCCGAAAGTTTGAGGTAGGCGGGGCCGGCGGTGAGCGCCAGCGCGGCGCAGGCCGCGACGATGAGGAACAGTGCTTTCATGATTTCACTCTCCTTTGCCGGTTACTTGCCGAGCGCTTTGGGCGGATTGAAAACCGTCGCCGGAACCGGGGTGCTCCAGTCCGCCGACTGCAATTTGGTGCGGATCACCCCGACGGGCGTGCTCTCGTAAATCGCAGTTGCCAGTTTGACCCCGTCGAAATCGCGGTAGTCGAAGAGTTCGGTGCGGTGAAGTTTGCCGCCGATCACGCTTTCGGTCTGGACCAGGAGGCCGCTTTTGCGGTCGATGTAGAGCTTGACCGGTTCATCGACGGTGAGTTGTTTGCCGGGCTCGCAGCTGAGCACCCAGCAGGGGGCGCCGTTGACCTCGGCCTCGCCGGTTTTGCGGACGCTCTTGAAGCGCGCGTCGAAGTTGCGGCGGAAGGGGAGAATCATGATTTCGTTGCGCAACTCCTCGATCCGCTCCGGCGCCATCGAGAGCACGCCGCGGTCGCTGCTGTAGGCCCAGCTCCGGTCGCCGTCAAGGCACACGCTGGCGACGGCTTCGTCGGTGCGGAAGTCGTAACGGTAGTGGTCGGGAGCCAGGTAGCGGATGGTGACGGTGAGGTCGGGATGATTGGCGGTGACCACCGAATAGACCAAGGTGGCGTTTTGAATTTTGTCGGCCGCCGTCCGGGGGAGGGCGGTGTCTTCGGATTTGGCGAGGAGCTGCTGCCCCTCGGTTTGTCCCCACAGCCCGCATCCGGAGAGCGCGGCGATCGCGATGGCCGCGCCGAGGAACATGATTCCTGATTGCTTTTTCATTCGACTCCCTCTCTTTCCCGGCCCCCGTCGTCGCGGCGGTCAACCGTTTTGAAACCCGTTTTCAGCCAATATCGAACAAAGTTTTTCAGTCAGAATGTCCGGCACGCTCGCCCCGGCGGTGACGCCGATGCGTTCAAGCCCCGCCAGCCGGGCCGGATCGAGTTCTTCCGGGTTGTCCAGCCGGAGCACCGGCGTGAACGCCGCGGCGACTTCGCCGAGCCGGTTGGTATTGGAGCTTCCGGGCGAACCCAGGACGATCATCAGTTCCACCTGCTGCGCCAGCTCCCGGACCGCTTTCTGACGGTCGCGGGTGGCGAAGCAGATGCCGCCGCAGTCTTCGAGCTGCGGATATTTTTGTTTCAGCAGCACGCTCAAGCCGGCCACGAATTCGCCGTCGAGCGTGGTTTGCGAAAAGAGCCTGACCGGCCGTTCCGGGGGAACTTCCGGAAGGCTGGCCAGGTCGGCGGCGCTCTCGACCAGTTTGATCACGCCCGGCGCGGCCTGGCCCAGGATGCCCTCCACTTCGGGATGGCGGGCGTGGCCAATCAGGATCGGCAGCGCCCCCGCCGCCACCGCCTGGGCGGCGGCGCGGTGCACCGCTTTGACCAACGGGCAACTCGCGTCGATCACCCGGAGCTGCCGCTTTGCGGCCTCCTCCTCGACCGCCAGCGAAACCCCGTGGGCGCTGAACACCACCGTCGAACCCGGTGGAATTTCCTCGAGCGACTTGACGAAGCGGACGCCGCGCGCCCGCATGCCGGAGACGATGAAGTTGTTGTGAACGATCTCGTTGAGGACGAAAATCCCGCCGCCGAGCTCTTCGAGTTTCTCCAGAGCCCGGCGGACCCCGCCGCACATGCCGTGCGGTTCGGCGACGAGATAACGCTTCAATGCAACCTCAGAGGATCATGATCGCGAAGACCAGCACAAAGAGCGCCACGGTTTCGATAATCCCGAGCACCATCAGGAAGTTGGCGAAGCCCTTTTCGGTCTCTCCATAGGCATCGCAGGCGGCGGCGCCGGCTTTACCCTGATAGATGGCCGAAAGCATGAACGCCACCCCGGCCAGGATGCCGAGCATCAGATGAAACACCATCTGCGGATGGGCCGGGTCCATTTTGCCCCGGATGATCATCATCAGCACCATCGCGTAAATCGTCTGCGACAGCGGCTCGCCGGCGAACACGGTGAGGAGGAAGGGAGCCGGTTTGTTGGCCACATAGCAGCGTTTCCAGGCGCCGACCGCGGCGCAGCCGGCGAGGCCGGTGCCGACGGTCGACCCCAGCGAGGCCAGCGCCACCGCGGCGTAACCGCCGCAGAGCGAAAGCGAGTTCATGATGGCATTGACTTTTTCGGGGGTGAAAGCGGTGGATTCCATTTTTACATCTCCTTACACAAGGTTAGTTTTTGACAGCTTGTTGAATTTCTTTACGTTTGGCAAACGGGCGGAAGGTGAATCCCGCCCAGCGGAGACCGACGTGGTTCGAGAACTCGAGAGTGTTGAGCCGGACGCCGTGGACCAGCACCGCCATCGCCGCGAGGGCGATGTTGAGCAGGTGGCCGAAACACAGCACAATCAGTCCGGCGACCAGCCCGAGCGGATTGTCCATCAGCGGCAGCGCCATCTGGTTGAAGCACTGGGCGAGGTAGAACCCCGCCATCCCGACCGCGAAGAG
>CAZRFG010000161.1:0-8121 GCA_964599205.1 uncultured Victivallaceae bacterium | reverse complement strand
GCTCTCCGTCAAGATATTTCACCAGCATCCGGGCCAGCGCCAGCGGCAGCACCGGTTTGGAGAGATAATCGGTCATCCCCGCCTTGAGGCAGCATTCGCGGTCGCCGGGCATGGTGTGGGCGGTCATCGCCACGATCGGAATCTGATGGTTGGAGACCGGCGTGCCATGGTCCCGGATTTTGCGGGTCGCCTCGTAGCCATCCATCACCGGCATCTGAATGTCCATCAGCACCAGGTCGTAGGGGATCGACTCCAGCGACGAAATCGCCTCTTCACCGTTGAAAACCGCATCGGCCCGCACCCCGAATTTCTTCAGCATCGCCATCACCACCATCTGGTTGGAGCGGATGTCATCGACGATCAGAATCCGGCAGCGGCTGCCGGACAGCCGCCCGGCAATGACTTCGAGCTCGCCGGGCCGTTTGCGCTGCGGGAGCTTGGCCCCGGCGGCGTCCGTACGGCCGTTTTCGAGCAATTCGAGCAGAATGCGGCAAATTTCAAAAGGCCACAATGGTTTACTCAGCCGGGCCACACACCCCGGCTCGTCGGCGTCGTGCGCCGTTCCCCGGATGCCGAGGGGTTCAATCAGGATGACTTTAAGGCCGGCCAGCGCTTCCCGGGTCCGGATCCGGGCGGGGAGCGAGTGATCCTCGATGCCGGGCAGCAGGGTGTCGATCAGCGCGAAATCGAAGGGATCGGCGGCCCCCGCCGCATCCAGCAGCGATTGCAGCGCCTGAGCCGCGTTGTCGGTGTATTCGCAACGCAGGCCGCACTGCCGCAGCCGTTCGCAAACGATGCCGCCGGCGGTCCGGTTGTCATCGGCCAGCAGCACCTTGAGCCGCCGCAGCTTGTCAAATCCGGACGGCGGATTCGCTGCCTCGCCGACGGCGGGGCGGAAATGCGCACTGAAGCAGAACTCGGAGCCCTTGCCGAGTTCGCTTTCGACACTGACCCGGCCGCCCATCAGTTCGGTGAGTTGTTTTGAAATCGAAAGCCCGAGACCGGTCCCGCCGAACTGCCGGGTGGTGCTGGCGTCAACCTGCTGGAATTTTTCAAAAATCGCGCCGATTTTCTCCGCCGGAATGCCGATGCCAGTGTCACGCACGGTAAACGCAAGCACGATATCCTCGTCGTGCGCAGTTCCGGTCGATTTGGCATGGGTCAGGCGTTCGACTTTGAGCAGAATTTCCCCGCGGGAAGTGAATTTGAGGGCGTTGCCGACCAGGTTCATCAAAATCTGGCGCAGCCGCCCGGCGTCGCCGTGAATCCGGCGCGGCACCTCGGGCGCGAGATCGCAGATGAATTCAAGGTTCTTCATCTCGGCCGCCAGCTCGACGCCCTCGGCAAAGTTGTTGAGCATATCGTATAAATCGAAATCCATCAGATCGAGTTTAAGTTTGCCCGCCTCCATCTTGGAGAAATCGAGAATGTCGTTGAGCAAGCCGAGCAAGGCTTCGCCGTTGTCGCGGACGACTTCGGCATACTGCCGCTGCTCGGAAGTCAAAGCGGTGTCGAGCAGCAGCCCGGACATCCCGATCACCGCATTCATCGGGGTGCGGATCTCGTGGCTCATATTGGCGAGAAACTCGCTCTTGGCGATGTTGGCGGCTTCGGCCCGCTCGGCCATTTTGGCCGCCGTCGCCTGGGACTGGATCAAGTCGCGGTTGACCTCGAGCAGATGAAGTTCGTTGAGCTTGCGCTGGGTGATGTCGCGGGCCGCCGAATAGATCAGCTTGCCGTTGAAGCTCGACCGCCACTCGATCCAGCGGTAGGAGCCGTCGCGATGGCGGTAGCGGTTGACGAAATCGGCGATTTTGCCCCCGTTGATGAGTTGTGCCGCCACCTCGAGCGTACGCTCGCGGTCTTCGGGGTGGATGAAATCGGCGAAGTTGCAACCGAGCATCTCGTCGATTTCGTAGCCCAAGGTATCCTTCCACTGCGGGTTGAGCCGGACGAATTTGCCGTCGGCGTCGCTGATGCTGAACAAGTCCAGACTGGTGTTGAAGTAATTGGTCAAATCCTCCTCCATCCGGACCTTGTCGGTCACGTCGGAGAGGAAAACGCCGAAGCAATCCTGATGAACCTTGAACGCCCAGACTTCATAGTAGCGGTCAAGCGAGCGCGAATAGTTGCGATAAGTGCACCCGACCCCGGTCGCGACCACTTTGCCGTAAGTCTCGATCCAGCTGTGCTCGGTCCGCGGCAGCACCTCGAGCACGGTGCGGCCGATCAGGTCGGCGGCTTTGAGGCCGGTCAGCCGCTCAAAAGCCGGGTTGGCTTCGAGAAAGCGGTAATCGCAGGGCTCGCCCCGTTCATTGTAGAGCATCTGATGCAGCGCATAGCCGACGGTCATGTTTTCAAACTGCATGCGGTACTTTTCGCTGATTTCGCGCTCCTGCTCGAGCCGGGCGTTCTCCTCGGTGACGTCGTGGAAGAGAAGCACTTTGCCGGTGATCCGGTCGTCGCGATCCCGGACCGGCGAACAGCTGACCTTGACCTGACGGCGCGAACCGTTTCTTCCGAGCAGCACAAACGGGCCGGGCAAGGCGACCGACTGCCCGTCTTCGCAGCCGCACCGGCACGGTCCGTCGCCGCCCTCGCCCTCGGTGCGCAAAACGTCGCCGAGCAATTGGCCGACGGCTTCCGGCCGGGGACAACCGGTCATCGCCGCGGCGGCCGGATTGAGGCTCCGGATGCGGTTGTCAAGTCCGCAACAGATCACCCCGTCGCCGATCGCACTCAAGGTGGCGGCGAGACTCTCGCGGCTCCGCCGCAGCTCCTGCTGCTGCGCTCGGATCCCCGCGTCGGTATGGCGCAGCAGCCGGTGGATGAAAAACAGCAGCAGCCCGAAAAGAACCGCCCAGAGCGTCCCCGCCACCGCCAGCGAGCGCCGGAAAGCAGCGGCTTCGCCGGTGATGTCGACCATGATCAGGAGCTCTCCGAGCGGCGATCCGGACGCGCTGAAGAGCGGCTCGGAGCTGATCCGCCAGAGCTTCCCGGCATGAACGATTTCATCGGTCGGCGGCTCGGCTCCGGGATGCGCCAGCAGCGCCTCGGCGGCGGGCCTGAAAGCATCCGGCAGCACCCCCTGCGAGGCATAGGCGACGATGCCGTTGGCGAGCTTTTCGGCCGGTCCGGCGCCGCGCCGGGCACCGGGAAGCGGGGCCGGCAGATATTTCTGTCCCACCAGCACCGCGATCTGGGAACTCGGCAAACCGCCCTCACGCTGCAGAATATTCCGCAGGACCATGCAGACTTCGGCATAGCCGACCAGTTTGCCGTCGAGATAAAGCGGCCGGGCGGTCCGCAGCACCAGGTGTCCGTAGAAATTGATGTCGAGTCCGCTGCAAACCAGGCCGGTGCGTTCGGCTTTGCGTATGATGAAACGGTCGTTGAGGTCGCCGCGACGCGCGGGATCATGAACCCGGATCAGGCAAACCCGGTCGCGGTCAAAGAAACTCAGATTGGCGACGTCGAAACTGTGGTCGATCAAATTGAACGACGGCGCGCATTCGGCCAGGATCCGGCCGGCGTTGCGGTCGCGGACGCATTGCAGCAGCGCCCGTTCGGTGCCAAGGTATTCGGCCAGCTTTTCGTTCCGCCTGGTGGTCCGGCGCAGATCTTCCCGGAAAACCCCGGTCAATCCCTCCCGGGTCCGGGCAATCCGGCGCTCCATGCTGTCGCGATACTGCCCCCAGATCGCCGCCAGACCGGCGGCGAAAATCAGCAGCAGCAACAAAGTCAGCGGAAAAAGCAAACGCCGGGTGACCGGACGCACCGCCAACTCCGGCGTCGGACCCGGTGCGCCCGGGTTTACGGCGGAATCGGCGGCGCTCGGGTCCCGATCGACATTGTTCTCTGTCATATCTCCTCCTCTTCCGCGAAATCCGCGGCAGCGTGGGAATGGCTCCGGTACTGTCCACCAATTATAATACTCTCTCGACGTTGGACTGCAAGTGCCGATGCGGCGATCCGGCGACAAAAAAAACAGCCGGATGTCATGCATCCGGCCATTATTATCCATCAACAACTTGCGATCTATTTCGCCTTGATGCTGACGTCATCGAGCCAGTACTTGGCCCCCGGTTTGCCGTTGGGCCCGCCGGCCCAGAAGCGGAGTTTGTAGATGCAGCGCTGATCCGGCATCAACTTCTGCAATTCGCGGAAATCGATCTCGGCGGTGTGCCACTGATCGTCGTCGACAAGCTTCAGCAGCTGGTGCCGGACGTAGTTCTCCGGCACCTTGAAGTCCGGCGTCTCGGCGACGAAAACCGAGCCGGGACCAGGCACCGCGCTGCGGGAGTCGCAGTAAACGGTGATCCCGACCGGCACCCCTTTGGGAATCCGGTAGGCGAAGCGGAAAAACGGGTATTTGGCGATCTCCCACCAGGCCGGGCTGAGGTGGGTCGAGAGGGTGGAGTCGCTGTCCTTGGCGGAGGCGGGGAGCGCGGTGATGTCCTTGAGCGTTTCGTACGGCACATACTCGACCCGCCACGACTGTTTGCCGGACGCGGCGGTCGTGTCGTCGAGGAAGGCGAAACTGCTCGGCTGACGGGTGAACTTCCAGAGATAGAACCAGCTGTCGCGGTGCTCGGGTTCAAAGTCGGAGTTCATCAAGACGCCGTCGCCGTCACCCTCCGGCCGGATCGCTTTGGCGTCGAAAACCGGGCCGGTCGGCTGCTTCATCGCGGTCTCGTACGCGCCGAGATCGGGCGCTTTGCCGGCATAGGCGAGGTTGACCGCGTCGCCCTTGGCGAACGATACCCGGCGGTCGAGAATCAATGTATTCTGGCGTTCGGCGATATGGACGATCCGGGCTTCGACTTTGTTCGGCCCGATCATGATCAAGTCGCCCTTTTCGCCGGGAATCCGGAAGCCGTCAAAGAAATAGCGCGCGTCCTCGACCGGCAGATGGACGGTGTCCTTGCCCGCCGCCCGGGTCACAGTGAGCGCTTCCCCGGCGTCGATCGCCGGGCTGCCGGCGGCCGGAGTGAAGTCGTCGCGGTCGGGCGCGGTGAATTTGGGATCGGCGTCGAAATTGTTCTCGAAATACGGCGCGGCAGCGGTGGCGGCCTCGGCGGCGGAGAGCTGGCGGAGCGTCTTGCCGTCGCCGAAGCGGACGGTCGGCGCGCTGGGGCGGTCGCCGTAGAGAATGTTGTTGCGGAAACGGCTGTCGGCTCCGGCCGCGATGCCGGTCTGGATCGCGGTGCCGCGGTCGAAGTTGTTGTTGGCGAAAATGTTGTTTTTGAAGATATTGTTCCGGAAGCAGGTTTTGCTCTGATCGCTGGTGTCGCCGTTGGCGGCCATCGCGGAGTCTTCGTTGCGGTAAAAGGTGTTGGCGTAGTAGCGGGAATTCATCGAGGTGAAGTTCGGCATGTCGGCGTACTGGTAGCCGCCAATCACCAGCGGTGAATAGCCGTTGCGGAGCACCAGGTTGTTGCGGAAAATCGACTCGTTGAGGAAAAGCTTGGCCTGCCCGTCAAAGGAGCCGGAGCCCTCAAAGGCGTTGGTCACCACGCAGCGCTCCATCAGCACTTTCTGCGGCGAGAAAAATTCGAAATTGCGGCCCCAGCGGCAGTCGAAGATACAGTCGCGCACCACGATGTTGGAGCAGTCGAACCAAAGCCCGAAGGGACGGTGGCCGACCTGGCCGATATACATGTTTTCAAATACGCTGTGGGTGACGTTGAAGTTGTTCCACATATCGCCCGACAGCACCCCGTTCCGTCCGATGTTGGTACAGCGGAGCGCCCGGATCCGGTCAAAGCGCAAATAGCTGCTGTCGCGGCAGCCGATCGGGTTGTCGACGGTGGCATTCTCCATATCGAGATTCCGGAACGTACAGTAAGCGGAGTCGGCGACCATAAGCCAGCGGGTGCCGGGAATCACTTCAAATTTGAAGCCGTCGAGCTCAATATTGGCCCGTTTCTCGATCTTGGCGGCGTATCCGCTCGATTGCGAACCGGTGAGGATCGCCTTACCGGCCGGTTCGGCGCGGTAGACGATCGGCGCATCGGGCGCGCCGGAACGGGCGGGTTCGATCGTCCCCTCGTAACGGCCGGGGAGGAAAATCGCGGTGTCGCCGGGCTGGAGCATCCGGTTCACCCTGGCGATGTTCCGCCACGGCGCGGCGCGGTTGCCCGCCGCCTCGTCGCGGCCGTCGGGGGAGAGATAAAAGGTTCGCCCGGCAACCGTCTTCGCCGCCCGCGGCGGGGCGGGCGGGAACGGCTTGTCGCTCGACTCGATGGTCAGGTCATCGAGCAGCACCGCGGTCCGGTTGGGGCGGCTGGAGTAAAAGGTGATCTGGATCTGCCGGGTCCCCTCGGGAGCCGGGACGGTGTCGAGCAGCACTTCGCCCGAGGCATTGGGAAGCACCGTCCCTGCCCGGAACTTGGCGGGCGGCACAAAGTGGGCGGAGAGTTCCAGCCCCTTGAGTTCGCCCCCGGGGTCGGCGGCGCGATAGGAGGCGCGAATCCGCAAACAGGTTCCCGGCGGGCAGTCGAGCAATCGGGCCAGGCCGGCTTCGCCCTGATCGCTGGGGTCGTCGATCTTGACCGCCTTGCGTCCGTCAACTTCGACCACCTTGACCGAAGCCGCCCGGCGGGCGTCGTCGGAGCCGGTGATATAGGCTTTCCAGCCCGTCGGCAGCGCGCCGGGAGCGGTGTTGTCGAGGTTGAGCCCCTCACTTCCGATCGCCGCGACCGCGCCAAGCAGCAATCCCAGCCATAACCCGAACCGTTTCACCGCGACCTCCTTGTTCAGCTTGATAAAGCGCGACTTGCGCAAGAGTTTTTTCGTGGATTGAGAAAAATACCCGCCGGAGCACTATTTTTCAATCCCACGATTTCAGTATTATTTGCACGATTCATCACTTTCCCCGGAGTTGACGCCGACCAAACCGCGCCAGTCACAGAAAAAATAATAAACTCGATTCAATATACTATATACCCGTCCTCCCGCAAAAGTCCAGTCGAACCGAACATGGAAAAGCATTTTTTTGTGGTCGCAAGCGGCATCAAGGCCGTTCGCGCCGGAGTTTCCACTCTTCGAGCGCGCAATAGAGCATCGGCACCACTTTCATGGTGACGAGTTCAAAGAACATCCCGCCGAAGATCGGAATCGCCATCGGGATCATCAGTTCCGATCCTTTGCCGGTCACCGTCAGCACCGGCAGCAGCGCGAAGAGGGTGGTCGCGGTGGTCATGAGACAAGGCCGCAGCCGCCGCTTGCTGCCTTCGACGATGTTGCGGTGGATTTCCTCCACGCTGCGGGGCTTGCGGCGGGCGAAGACCTCCTCGATGTAGACCGCCATGATCACCGCGTCGTCGGTGGCCACCCCGAAGAGGGCGAGGAAGCCGATCCAGACGGTCACGCTCATGTTGACCGACCCGACGTTGAAGAGCTGATGCATGTTGACCCCGAAAAGGTCGAAGTTGAGGAACCACGGCGTGTTGTAGAGCCAGAGCATGGCGAACCCGCCCGCCCAGGCGATGGCGATGCTGGAGAAGATCATCAGCGACACCCCGAACTTGCGGAACTGGAGATAGATCAAGCCGAAGATCAGCACCAGCGAGACCGGAATCACCACCGCCAGCCGCTGATTGGCGCGCAGCTGGTTCTCGTAATTCCCGGCGAA
The DNA here is from genome assembly GCA_964599205.1 of uncultured Victivallaceae bacterium. GTDB lineage: Bacteria > Verrucomicrobiota > Lentisphaeria > Victivallales > Victivallaceae > JAVBUI01. The sequence continues at coordinate 485 of CAZRFG010000161.1, read as the reverse complement.
ACGGTACGAGACCCCGGCGGGAAGTTGCAATTGCCCCTGCTCAAATTTCGCTTTGAACGCGGCGGCGACCCGTTCGACCGCGTCGCCCTCGGTGACCGCCGGAACCCGGTCAAAGAACACGTAGCCGACCTTGAAACTGTTTTCGCTCTTGATCTCCTGCGGGCCGCGGACGACGCGGAACTCGGCGAGCTGGCCGAGCGGAATCGGGACGCCGTCGGCCGATTCGACCAAGAGCCGCCGCAAAGCCTCCGGACTGTCGCGGAGTTCCCGCTGGAAGCGGACCCGGATCGTGTAACGCTCGCGGTCCTCGACCGTGGTGCTGACGCCGCCGCCGCCGATCGCGCCCTCCAGCACCTCCTGGAGATCGGCCATCCGGATGCCGTAACGGGCGATTTCGCGGCGGTTGGGAATGATTTCAAAATAGGGTTTTCCGACGAAGCGGTCGACCACCACCGAATCCGGCCGGATTTCCGGGCGGCCGCGCA
>CAZRFG010000160.1:0-8165 GCA_964599205.1 uncultured Victivallaceae bacterium | reverse complement strand
TTGACCCTTGAATAAAACAACTCTCGTCTGAGGTGTATCATGAAAATGACAAGAAAATTTACCTTGATCGAACTTCTGGTGGTGATCGCGATTATCGCCATCCTCGCCGCGATGCTGCTTCCCGCCCTCAACAAAGCGCGCGAAAAAGCCCGCAGCAGCGCCTGCCTCAGCAACCTCAAGCAGATGGGCACCGCCTCGGTGATGTACGTCAGCGAATCCGACTACTTCCCGCTGATGAACGGTTACTTCCCGGGCGGACTGTACTACAACTTCGGCGGCTGGAAAGCGGCGCTGTCTCCCTATCTCGGGATCACGCTCCCAGCCACCGCCGACACGGCGGTCGCCCTTGAACGCGGCGTCTTCCTCTGCCCGAGCTGGAAGCGTGAAATCGTGATTCCCGCCACCATGCAGCCGACCGCGCTTCAGCCCTTCCTCGCCGGCGGCTACGGCTACAACTGGGGCGGCGGCTCGGGCCAGTACGGCATGGGCTACCGCAGTTCCGGCGCCACCTACTATGTCAAAACCAACATGGTCAAGTCGCCCAGCGAAACCATCCTGATCGCCGACGGCCGCGACAGTGTCACCAGCGCGGCCCAGGCGGCGGCTTGCTACCAGGGCTATGAGAGCATGCGCCACGCTCCCGGCATGAACATTGTCTGGGTCGACGGCCACGCCACCAACAACAGCATCATGGAGATCAAAACCGGCAAGACCGGCCCGACCATCGATGCCGCCAACGCCTCCAAATACTACTACTACCGCCAGAAATAGCCCTCGCTTCCGGGCTGCCCCGGCACGGCGGCCCGGCAAGATGCGTCGGGCCGCCGATGGCATGAGATTGTCGAATATGAGTTCGCATTTGAAGGAATGATCCGGAGCCAATTGAACTTCGAAGGAAAGGAGAGCTGACCATGATCGAACGCAAGTCGCCGAGAATCGGTTTTACGCTGATTGAACTTCTGGTGGTGATCGCCATCATCGCCATTCTCGCCTCGATGCTGCTGCCGGCCCTCAACAAAGCGCGCGACAAGGCGAAACAGGCCAAGTGCAACAGCAATATGCGCCAGCTCGGAGTGTATTCGGCGATGTACGGGCAGGATTGTGAATGGGAAATTCCCTGTCGTCAGGTTGATGGCGGATCATTCAAAACCTGGTGGCAGTTTCTCCAGAAAGCCAATCCTGAGTCGTCGATGTTCCGCGAACGGTTCAAAAACGGCGCGTACCGCCCCAGCAGTTCGGTGACGCCCGGCGAAGAATATGCCGCACCCTACTGTCCCGGCTGGAGCTGGATCAATCCGGTCAATGTCAAGGGCGGCGGGTTTGCCGCCGACGGACAGCTTACCGGGCCGCATTTCGGCGGCTACGGCTACAACGCCTTCCTCGGCTTCACCAAGGATGCGGCCGGAAACCCCAATCACGCGGATGTCGCCGGGGCGGATACGCCGAGCCATCCCTCGGCCAGCGCGACCAAGGCCAGCACAATCCCGGTCAGGGCGGGCGCGGTGCGCAATGCGAGCAAAGTGATCCGGATCACCGATGCCAATTATTACATCAATTCCGGGTATAATACCTATTTCAAGGTATATGCCAACTTCATTCACAGCGGCATGATGCAGATTCTCCATGTCGACGGGCACACCAGTGCGCTCAAGGGCCCGGCCTGGGAATACAACACCCCCAATCTGCAGGCGATCGGCGAGGATCTCTTCTGGGCTCCCCACGGGCAGTGGTAATATCAGCAAAAAAACAGGAAAAAATGATGATGAAATGGACTTTGACGGCGGCGGCGCTGGTTGCCGCAAGCTTGCTGCGGGCGGACGCCCCGCAATTGGAAGCGCTCGGCGAACCGGTGCGCTGCGGCGACATCCGGGTCGCCGGGGTTTCGCACCTGGGCGGCAAAACGGTCGCTTGGGCTCCGATCCGGCTCCCCGAACGCCGCGGCCTGGCCGGGATTGACGCCGCCACCGGCAAGGTCACCTGGGTCGACCTCGACAAATACAGCCCGACCTCACTGACCGCCCGGGTCAAGGACGGCAAAGCCTACGCCCTGCCGCGCGGCAAAGAGGGCTTGGTGATCGCGTACGACATCGCCACCGGCAAAGTCGCCGAATACAAAATGCCGATCGTCGCCACCTATTTCCTCGACACCTCGGCCGACTTCGCGCCGGACGGCAAGCTCTATCTCGGTGGCTATCCCGAGACCCAGATCGGCTGGTTCGATCCCCAAACCGGCAAGACTGGCGGGACTCCGAGAATCAGTCCCGACCCGCGTCAGAAGTACATCCTCTTTCTCCTCGCGGCCAAGGACAACTGCATCTATTTCACGGTCGGACTCCATCACCCCGAACTCTGGAGCTTCAACCCCGCCACCGGCGACAAAAAGCAGCTGCTGCCGGCCAAGTATCTGGAAAGCTCCGACAAGCCGCGGATCGCCCTCGGCCGTGACGGCGCGGTCTACGCCAAAGTCGGTTCGGCCACTTTCAAGTGTTTCCCCGACCGGGTGGAGGAAGTTTCCGACTGGCCGGTCGACCCGCAGCCGGACAGCCGGATGCCGGGCTTCGCGGCCGACGTCAAGCTTGACGCCGACCGCGCCGCGATCGCCATCGACAACGACGGTTCGCTCATCGTCCGCAATTTTGCGACCAAAAAGGACGAACGGCTGAAAACCGAATTCGAACCCTTCTTCCCGCTGGTCTATTCGATCTGCGGCGGCCTCGACGGCCGGATCTGGGTGGGAAGCTTCACCCCGGCCGCGCTGGCCTCGTTTGACGGCAAGGCCGCCAAGCCGGAGTTCACCAACTACGGCAAGGTCAGCAGCGGCAGCACCCAGATCTACTGGACGCTTGAATTCCCCGACCGGGTTTATACCTCAAGTTACGTCGGCGCCGCGGTCGACCGGATGGACAAAAAGAGCGGCGACTCCAAGCTGGTTTTCAAACTTGGCGGCCAGCAGCAGGAACGGCTCTTCATGCTGGTTCCCGGCCCCGGCGGCAAATATTACGGCCCGACCATGCCGATCAAGGGCCATTTGGGCGGCGGCATCGTCGAATTCGACCCCGCCACCGAAAAGTACAGCTTCGAGCGCAATGTGATTTCGCAGCAGAGCCTCCGCGCGCTGGCCCCGGCCGACGGCGGACTGCTCTTCGGCGTCTCTGACATCAACGGCGGCACCAGTGCGATCCCGAGCGAAAAGACCGCCAAGGTCTTCCTTTATGACCCCGCCACCAAAAAAGCGGTCTGGAGCGTCGAACCGCTCAAGGAAGAAAAGACCTATCTCGGCGCGTATCCGCTCGGCAAAAACCGCTTCTGGACGATCGCCCAGGATTCGCGCAAGGTGGTGGTGGTCGATGCGTCGGCGCGCAAGGTTGAGAAGATCATCGACCTCCCGCGCGGCACCGGCATCCGGCCGGTCGGCAGCACGGCGGCGCTCGGCAACCGGGCGATCGTGCTCTCCGGCGACGCGCTGCTCGACGTCGATGTCGACTCGGGCAAGGTGACCACGGTGCTCAAGTCGCCGGTGATCCTCGAGAAATTCGCCAAGGCGCTCCACGGCACCCACGCCGAATACCTCGCCCCCGACGGCACCGTCTACTTCGGCTCAAACTCCGGGCTCTATCGGGTCAAGCTCAAGTAAAGGTTTTATATAAAAGTTACGCCCCGGACGGGAGACCGTCCGGGGCGTTGTTTTTTGGCGTGCTTACGGCTGCGACAACAGCGAAATGCAATCAAGGTTGGCCGACTGGCCGGCGGTGTTGGTGAGCGTGAGATTATGGGGGCCGGAGGTCAATTCACCGGTTTCTCCCGCTAGCCTTCCTTCCAATCGCCGGTGGCGTCGCCGACTCCGCCGGTGGCGGGAAGAACGGCTTTGTGCCACTCCTTGCCGTCGATCGCGATCGTACGCCGGGCGGAGGCGTCGGCGAGCAATGCCGCAGGATACGATATTTGCCGGGGTTCATGACATCTTTAGCGGGTTATTTCGACACTCTTTCAACAAGAATTGATAGATATCATGTTTTCTATCATTAATTCTGAATTCACATTCTTTCAAGTGCAAGTAGAAGGTACTTTTCGAATACCTTGTAAACTTTGCCAGTCTGGTCTTTGCCAGGCCCCAAAAGTTTTCAATTCCATTGATATGACGGTGTCCATTCGCAAACTCGTTCTTTCCATGCTTAACCCGATAATCCTTGCGATAGCCAAAAATCACCAATCCATCGTAGGTTTTAAAGCCATCGGTATAATCAATCGCATCTTTGCTGACATGTTCCTCAGTGATCGGGTGATCGCTCATCGGGATAAGGGCCTTCAAAAGCCGATGGACGGCATTTCGGCCGAGACCTGTCAATTCGGCTATTTTGACTGCTTCTATGTCGCTGGAAAAAAAGACGGATCACCTCTCGTATTTTAGATTCGGAAATTCGAGAACGATTTATATACTTGTTAATTATATGACTTATAATGCTTTATCTTGTAAAAATTACAAGTTTAAAGTGTCATGACCCCTATAACAATTCAATACCGAAATTGGTAAAAAACGACTAAATTGTGGATTTTTTTACGCCGCCGCCGGTTGCCGAGGTCGCCGTCAGAATCGTCGTTGTCGGTCACCCGTTTTTCGACATTCCCTGTTGCAGCCGGAATTCGCTGGGGGTGAGGCCGGTTTTTCGCTTGAAGAGGCGGGAAAAGTAGTGCTCGTCCTCCCAGCCGCATTGGGCGGCGATCGCTTTGATCGGAAGGGTGCCGGTGTGGAGCAGCCGCCGGGCGGTCAGGAGCCGCGCTTCGAGCACCGCGGCATAGGGGGTGATGCCGAAAAATTTGCGGTAGAGCACCGCGAACCGCTCCGGACTCAGGTGCGCTTCCGCCGCCATCGCGGCGACCGACGCCTCGTCACGGCAGTCGCGCAACCAGCGTTCGCGGAGCGCTTTGAACTCGCGGTAGCGGCCGGAGTCGCCCTCGCCGAAACGTTCACCGCGGTCGCCGGATCGTTTGACCGCGATCACCAGTTCGGCAATCCGTCCGGCGATGATCCGGTCGGAGCCGGCGGCGGGATGGAGAACTTCCTGCCGGACGGCGCGCAGCGCGTCTTCAAGAATCGCCGGGTCGCCGGTCGAAATCAAGGTGTTGTACGGCAGTCCGAATTCCTGCCGCAGCGGCTCGAAGAAATCGCCCCGGATGTAGACCCAGTCGTTGCAGAAACCCTCGTTCGCGCCGCCGCCGTGGCGGCGCGGGAAGTCGATCGAGTGAAAAATACAGTCGCCGGGTTTGAACTGCTCAATTCCCCGGAGGGTTAAAATATCGCCCCGGTTGCGAAAACACATTGCCAGCACCGCAGCTCCGTCCGGTGGCGCCTCGTACCATTCGCCGGGGCGGTGGCGGGTGGCGACATCGACCAGATAAGGCTCCGGGATGATTTTAAAAAGAAAGGTTTTGTCCACTTTTTCAGCTTTTTTGTCTATTGGGTTTCTGGTTCTTCTGGAGTATAATATCCAACATGAAAGGAAGAATGCAAATGGAAAAACTGCAAATCTGCGTCATCGGCGGCGGCAACCACGCCAATCGTTTTATCTATCCCGCGCTGGCCAATCTCGAGGATGTCGAGCTGGTCGCAGTGGCGACCCGGCACGCCGCCACCGCGGCGGCGACCGCGAAGCGGCACGGCGCGCTCCGGAGCTACGGTGAGTACCGCGCGATGCTCGACGGCGAAAAGCCGGACGGCGTGGTGATCGTCGGCCCCCCCGAACTCCACTATCTGGCCGGGCTCGACTGCATCAAACGCCAAATCCCGTTCTTCTGCGAAAAGCCTTCCGGCATCGACGCCGCCCAGGCGGCCGAATTGGCGGTGGCGGCGGAAGCCGCCGGAACCTTCGGCCAGGTCGGCTTCATGATGCGCCACGCGGCGATCGCGACCGAACTTGCCAAGCTCAACGACGGTTGCGGCGGCCTGGTCTACGGCACCGTCGATTACCTCACCAGCGGCCCCTACCGGAGTGACCAGATTTACGGCATGCCGGGAGTGGACGACGCTTCGTATCTCCACCGCTATTTGTTGGTTCAGGCGGTGCATCCGGTCAACTTCGCGACCGCGTTTCTGGGCGAGGTGACCCGCATCGAGTCGCAGGTGCAATTCTCCGGGCCGGAGGATCTGGTGGTCGAAATCCACCTCGGCGATGCGGCGGGGCGGCGCTTCCGGGTGCTGCTTCATACGCTGGTCGCGCCGCATTACGGCAATCTCCGGTTTCAGGGGGAATTTTTCTTCGCCGACCGGACGATGGCTTTCAGCGACGGCTTCGACCGCCTGGAGTGGAATCTCTCCGAGCCGTCCGGCCACGCCAATTTGCGGGCCTGGCGCTTTGCCCCCTTCGGCAACGCCAATCTCAAGATGGGGTACGAGTCGGAGCTGCACTATTTCTGCGACTCGGTCCGGTCCGGGCGGCAACCGGCGAAGCTGACTACACTTGCCGATAGTATGCTTACCATGAATATTCTGGCCGCCGTGGAACGGCAGTTCGCCGGGGAGAAATGACGATGAAACAGCGGATTCTTTATTTTGACGGACTGGAGCACCCGGCCTTTGACGAGCGCGAATTCACTCCTGCGCCGGAGGGACGGAATTTGACCCTCGATTTCACCACCGTAAGCCCGGGGACCGAACTCTTCTGCATCCGGGGCGGTCAACGTTGCTATCCCGGCTACATCATGGTCGGGCACGACGCGGCGGGGCAACCTTATTTTGTGTTTCCGGCGATGGCCGAGAGCCACAGCGCCCACTGCAATGTCCGGAGTTTCGGGCCGGATTCACTGCTTTTGCCGTTGCCGGAACGTTTCCCGCTCGAACTCGCCGGGTTCCTCCGCTTCGCCAACATCGGGCTGGGGCCGCTGCTGCGCTACGGGGCTTTGCCGGGCGAAGTCGCGGTGATCGGCCTCGGACCGGTCGGCAACCTCGCCGCCCAGTCGGCGAAGTTGCTCGGCTGCCGGGTGGTCGGAGTCGATCCCTCGGCCGCGCGCCGCGACCTTGCCGCGAAGTGCGGAATCGCCGAAACCGTCACTCCGGAGGCGTTTTCCGGTATGGCCAAGTCCTTCGACCGGGTGATCGACACGGTGTCGGCCTCATCGACGCTGGCGGCGTCGGCGCACGCGCTCCGCGACGGCGGGATCTGTAATATGGTGGGGATCGTCAAGGACGGCGACCTCCCGGCCTCGATATTGTGCCGCGAAATCTGGGACCGCGATCTCCGCTTCGTCTCGGGCTGGGAAATGAAGCACCCGATGAGCACCGTCGCTGACCACCTGACCCGCGCCGTCCGCTGGATCGGGGCGGGGGCGTATACGCTCCGGCCGCTCCTCACGGGGATCATCAAGCCGGAACTTCCGGCGATCGCCGCCGCCTATCGCGCGCTGGCCGCTGATCCCGACCGTCATATCTGCTACGTCATCGACTGGCGTCAGTCATAAAACAGGAGGGCTATGATGAAAGTGCGGAACTTTACCTTGATCGAATTGCTGGTGGTGATCGCGATCATCGCCATCCTCGCCGCGATGCTGCTGCCGGCGCTGAACCGGGCGCGCGAGGTCGCGAGGGGAACGGCCTGCAAGAGCGTGCTCAAACAAATCGGTCTGTCGCACGCCCTCTATCTGCAGGAAAACTGCGACATCATCGTCCCCACCAAAAGCACCAACGGCTGGTGGTATTTCCTCGGCCCCTACGGCGGCGGCCTCTACAAAATGCGGTTTGCCAAAAAGACCTATATTTACGACGATTACGCCACCCCGCAGTGCACCACCTATCTCCCCGGCGCTTACTCCGGCGATCCGGTCGCCGAGAGCAAGAACGGCGGCTACGGCGGCTACGTCCAGAACATCAAGTTCAACTGGGCCGGGTACCCGGCCAGCCGTTCGCTGTCGCAATTCCGGCAGCATTCGCGGATTCTTCTTTGCGGGGAAGGCAACTACTGGGGCATCGGCTCCTCCGGGGCGACTTGGTGGGACAACTGCGCCCGGTTCGTCCACCCCGACGGGATGAATGTCCTCTTTCTCGACATGCACGTTCTCAACTGGGCGGGCAGATCGGCCGGTTCGGTCAACCCCAATGAGGTCAAATGGGAATGAAAAAGAAATTTCCGGCACTCGTTCTCGCCGTCATCACGGCTTCCGCGGTCTGGGCAGAC